>JAYEGO010000348.1:0-2838 GCA_034659155.1 Bacteroidota bacterium
AGCTCAAGGTATTTATTAACAGGAGCTATTTCTCCGAAAACAGGAAATACCCCATCACTTATAATCAGTGGTCTTCCACCTGGTTTTACATGCTTTTGAAGTTTAAACATAAGATCATCAAAATCTCTGTAACCAAAAGTATATACTGGTTTCTCAACAGAAAGAGCCGCATTACGATTACTATAATGGGCAAGTTCATCCAGGAAAACAAGATCAAAACCCTCCTGTATCTCAAGTGCCTGAACCCCAGCCATACTACTTAAAAATCCCGATGCCAGGTATGCTGCATCTTCAGTACCAAAAAAATCGGAAGCTCGTTTTTCCAGGGTTTCCAGTAGCTCTGTGGTTCCATACCCAAGCCTTGAAGTAGCACTTAATATTCCATAATCTTTAAGTGCATTTCCGGCAGCATTTAATACAGAGGGATGCTTGTGCAAGCTATAATAACTGGTACCCCCAAAATATAGATAATCCTCCCCATTTATCCGTGTTATGGCATCCGGGGCACTTTCCATTATATACTTACTGACAGGCATGGACAATTATAATTTGGTTAATACACTTTCGAATTCAAAAATATGTTCTCATTGGTTAACTGACTCCATCACAAGTTTTAAAAACTCTCCCAGCTTTGGAGGATTCAACCACCGTGTTACAATTACAAGCTCATGTTCCTTATCAACCATAATATAGTTTCCACCAAAACCCGAAGCATAAAAAACTGATTCAGGCATCTCTTCAAATCGTCTGTTTCCCTTGTTCAACCACCACATATATCCATATGATGCATTTGCTTCAGAGGATTTCCCAAGCTGATCAATCCAATTTTTAGAAATTAGTTGCTTCCCGTTCCAGTTTCCATCCCGTAGAAACAGCAATCCGAATTTTGCATGATCAATAGAACTTATGAATAAACCCCCACCAGAATGCCCCCCTCCACTTACCGATTGTATTTTCATACCATCAATATCTATCCATGAATTTTCATATCCATACCATCTCCATGTACTGGAAGCCCCGATGGGATCCATTATCTGGTCTCTTAAAATAAGTGGTAAGGGTTCTCTCCATACCTGTAACAGGGAGTATGCCAGCACATTCACTCTTACATCATTATATTCAAATACGGTTCCGGGTTTATTCAACTCGCGATATTTCCAGTCATCCACACCTCCTTCCCGGGGAGGCCTGTCTGCCCAATCCTTCATGCCAAAAAGTGAGCCTGACCAGTCGGAGGATTGTGTCAATAAATGATGCCAGGTAATTTTGGCATTGTGTTCGCCCTGAAAATTTCCATCCCATACATAATTGATTACTTTATCATTTACAGATTGTATCAATCCCTGATCTAGAGCCAATCCGGCAAGCGTTGAAAGGTAAGATTTTGTAACACTGAAAGTCATATCCACTCTTTTCACATCACCCCATTGGGCAACGATATAACCTTCTTTCAGAATCAAACCGGCAGGACCTCCTCTTTTCTTTGTTGGGCCTGCAATTTTGTGGTATGGCTCTCTTGAAAAACCCTCCAGTATAGCCACCCTCAAGTCCCGTGAGCCTGCATATTCATTTTCCATTGCAAAATCTAAAGCTTTCTTTAGTTTATCACTGTCCATTTGCAGATCTTCAGGAGCTTTCTCTTCCCATTTTTTATTCTTTTCAGGAAAATATAATTTCTGGGCACTGACTGATATTGAAAATAAAGCCAGGACAAGTAAAAGTCCAAGGCCCTTTTGCATACGATCGTAAAAAAATGTTTTCATATGATGATTAGTTTATCTCTCTGCTAAATATACATAAAGATTCATTCCATAGCATTGAATTATACATTATCTTTGTCTTTCTTGTTCCATTCAACAAAGTTTTAACCCCTCTTAGTAGTGAATAAACTTACCGGCGAAGAAATTCTGGAAGGGATCAGAACCAAGAACAATAAGGTGCTGCATTTGGTTTATTCAGAAAATTATCCGCTTATTAAAAGCTTTATTCAGAGGAACAATGGAAACAATCACGATGCAGAAGACATGCTTCAGGAATCCCTTATTCTAATTTACAAAAAGGTAAGCACTAATGGTCTTACGCTGGAATCGAGTTTTGAGACATATCTTTTTTCAGTTTGCCGGTTCTTATGGTTAAGGGAACTTGAAAAAAGAAGGTTTGAATTTTCGGATAAACTCAAGCAAGATATTCAGGAAGATATTGAAAATGACTTAATCGACGACCATGATAAATTTGAAAAACACAATTTAATCCAGAAATACCTTTTACAACTGGATCCTGAATGCCGGATGCTGTTAATGATGTTTTATGACAATGCTCCCATGAAAGACATCGGTGAAAATTTAGGTTTTAGAAGTAATGCCCAGACAGCAAAGAAAAAATTTATGTGCAAGAAAAAACTCATAGAACTCATCAAGAAAGACCCGTATTATAAAAAAATTATGGATTCATGATGGGTCTGGACTTTTAAAATCATAGTCTCACTGATTTTAAAAGACCCGTCATGCGGAGGAAAACTAAAATGACAAGCAGTATAAATAAACCTGTTAATAGATGCCTGAAAATACTATTTTTATATATCCTGGAGGAATTTCCCATAGACATGTATGGAGACCAGAAAAAAGGATGTGCCCGCAATGAACTGGCATTCTCAAGATAATCCAGCTTCGCCATTCTTAAAGCCTCCTCTGTGGAATAAGATTTCTTAAGATAGGAATAAAAACCTGTCATTATTTTAGATCCTGAAATATCATCCACTTTCCACATGGTCATGATAATGTTGGGACAGCCTGCATACATAAATCCACGAGCAAGGCTCATTACTCCCTCTCCGCTTTT
>JAYEGO010000349.1:0-2836 GCA_034659155.1 Bacteroidota bacterium
ATCCGATATCGAATAATTGCTTCATAATCTCTTTCTCCTTCTCGATCCCATATGGTACCCCGGTAGTATTTGGAGCAAAAGCAGTCAATTTATCTCCTATAATCGAATCGATATCAGGCATTATTGTTTTTATAACATTGCCTTCCTGTAAAACCCATTCTGTATCGATAGGTCTCTTAACAGTTACTGGATAAGGATTTTCTAAAAACATAATATCAAGTAATATCTCTCGCTTTGGATTTGATATTACATTCCCTTGCTTATCTCTGGTCCTAAAATTTGATTCATAGAGGAATTTGTAATGTGCTTTTGGTATTCCTGTCTGATAACTTCTCTTTGCATCCAATTCTATTCCATTAAACGCACTTGATGGAACTATTTTTGAAAGATACCCTTCCAGCTTTTCTTTGTTAATTGAAGGATCGAGAATTATATCAATATCTACTGAAAACCGTTTAGGCAGGTCCATCAGCAACACAAGACTTGTTCCTCCTTTAAATATAAACTCCAAGCCTGCCAGTTTAAGATGCTCTAACAGGTATAAAGCATAAATCATGGCCTCCATAATGGCCGGATCTTTGCTGTATTTCTTTCTTCTTACAGAAATCCACTCGGCTGAGAGTGACTCACTTTTTATCATTGAAAATAGCTTTCGGAATGTTTGTTCTTTCTTTCAGGAATTGTTTTAGATCCATTTCCTTCCCACGTCTTCGGGCATAGTGAAACATGGTAGTGATATTGATGGCATAACGATTGTAAGCAGTATTAATAATGTGGACCAGCTCACTTCCTTGAAATGAGATAAATAGATCTTTTTCGCAAAACAAGTCGACTATTATTTTTTCAAGTTTGACCGTAACAGTTTTCCCAATCTTCTGGATTGGCGCTTTTGATATTAGAGATTGAAGAATTATTGACTTTTCTGATTCAAAAATGTATCGTTCTATTTCTTTTTTATCAGGCTGGAAATATACTGAACCTATATTCTGATTCTTAAGAAATGCATAAACCGGCTCTAATGCATCTATCTCAACTTGAAGAATCGTAATAGACCTTGAAGATAAGTGAAGTAAAAACTCATTGACTGATTTGGTTGACCATATGGCATACTTCATTCCTGAGAATTGCTTTTCAACTTTGTATGCAATCCTTTTTTCAAATTCACTGATACCTGGATTAAAGTCTGGTTTGCTACCAAGTGTAAAGAGGTCTTGAGATATGGGCGTAATAACTTTCTTCGCCTTCAACTGATGTATTCTCCATCGAAATGTTGAATCATTCAAATCCGGATCAAATTGTCGATAGAAAGCTAAAAGCGATTCTCTATTAAAGATTTTCTCTTCTTTAAATCTCTCTTTCAGTTCTTCTAATATGAAAATTTTGGCCAAGTTGTTTATATTCTTAATATTGTAAATATATGAATAAATCAAACAAAAGACAATAAACGCGCTTTGTTGTCAAATGTTTGGGGAAGGATTGAAGCTGATTAGAATGTTGATGTTGAACGATAATAACAAGAACAATGACAGACAAGAAAAGCAGTATGTTTAACTATACTGTTGGAGAACTAATAGAAGTACTTAAAAAATACCCCAAAGGCATGCCTGTAATTGTAAGCGGATATGAAAGTGGTTACGAGAATTTTTATCATCCTACAGTGCAAAAAGTAAACCACTTACCAGAGAATATGTATTGGGATGGTGAGTTTCAGATAGACGGAAACGGTATTGATGCACTTGTACTGGCAAGGGAGGAGAGAAATGACTGAGTGGAAAGAAAAGGGCAAAAGCCCCGCAAATATATGAAATGATCCATTGTTAGTTTGATGGAGGAGCCAGCCTGTGGCGGGAGCAGTGTGCAGGCGGGGTTCGATTCTATCTCAATATGGTAAAACAAAAAAGGAGAGCCGCTTGACTCTCCTTCGCTGTATGCAGTCCGTAGGGGAATCGAACCCCTGTTACCAGGATGAAAACCTGGCGTCCTAACCCCTAGACGAACGGACCGTATTTATTTAGAACTCGATTATTGCTAATCGGAGTGCAAAAGTAATACCTAATTTTTTTTTACCAAAAGAAAATTGAAAAAAATCAACCTTCGATCACTTCTTTTGCCAGGTTTTTGAGATCTATCCCCGAGAAGCTCCCTGATGTCATAATCAGAAGGACAAAGGTGTTTTCGTCCAGTGATGTGAGATGATTTACCAGTTCATGGGAATCATTGCAGACAATAAGCCCCTCCTTATCAAACTGCTTTTCTACCTCTTCAGGAGACAGGGTAGGAAGCTTTTTGCGTTTTACCACCGCTGGATTGAAGTAAACCATGGCCTGATCTGCCTCATCCAGTGTACCCTTATACTGGGGCATATATTCCATGTTAAGACTGCTGTAGGTATGTAGTTCAAGGCAGGTGACCAGTTTCTGATACTTGTAGGTCTCCTTGAAAGCATTGATTGTAGCCTTTACAGTGGTGGGCGCATGTGCGAAGTCAAGGTAAACAGCGCGATTGTTTCCATTGGCCAGTAATTGTTGTCTGCGTTCAGCGCCCTTAAAGGTCTGGATGGAATCGTAGAATTGATGATCTTCAACACCCAGGTCCCTGCACAGGAGCAACGCTCCCTGGATGTTTTGCATGTTATGCCTGCCAAACAGGTTGAGAGGCACAGAACCGTATTTGGTTTCAAGAACGAATCGGCCGGATTCTACCTTATGTGGATGTTCTTTGTAAGGGATCTTCATTAAAGACCAATGGCTTTTATCGATCACATCCCCCAGGACCGGATCGCCATCATAATAGAAAACCTTTCCTCCACCTGTAGCGATTCTCAGGAATTTTCCGA
>JAYEGO010000350.1:0-11293 GCA_034659155.1 Bacteroidota bacterium
TGGATGTACCTCTCCCATGTAGGAAGAAGTAACCTTTGCCATCCAAAAATACATCACTACTGCCTGAATCAATCCGGCAAGAAAACCAAATTTAAGAGCCTTGAAAGGAGGTTCTGAAAGAATCACTAAAAGAAGAGGAACAAGGGCAAATCATGCAAGGGGGAAAAGCATAAAGTAATAAGATAATCCCAATAGCATGCCGGAAACCACACTATAAAGAATTTTCCATTTGCTTGAATTCCTTTCGTAAAGCATCTCTCTTATGGTTACAGAGATTTGGGTTTGAATTTTCCGGTTTAGGAGTTGTACTGGCTCTGTTCTAATTTGTGTGTTATAAATTGAGTTAACTGAAATTTCGTCCCTATGGGACATTTAATTTTCCGATGATCATTTACTATAAAATACTATTGCTAAAACTAACAAATAGTTAGTTAAATGGCTTTGTATTATCTTATTCTTCAGTGCTTCCTTTTTCTTCTTCAGGAGAGATCCAGCCGCCACCAAGGGCTTTGTACAGCTTTACATGGGCATTCAGGTATCTTTGGTATGTATCAGCTGCTGCCAGGTCTGCATTAAATTGAGATCTGTCTGAATCCAGCACTTCAAGGTAAGATGTAACTCCTTCATGGTAGCGTTCATGTGAGAGCATTACAGCATTTTCAGATGCATTTTTCTGCCTTAACACAGCCTGTAACTCTTGTTCCAGGGTTTGGATTTCCACCAGTGCATCTTCAACTTCCCTAAAGGATTGTAATACTACATTTTCGTAGTTTAATAAAGCCTGTTCGGTTCTTTGTTTTTCAATTTCTACTCTTCTTTTATTTTTTCCAAAGTTTAAAATTGGCCCGGTAATTCCAGCCCCAAAACTCCATGCAGGGGAAGATAAAAATGAGGAAAGATCTCCACTGGCCATACCCAGGGAACCGGTCAGGCTAATAGACGGGAATCTCATTGCCTGTGCTATCCCGATTCTTGCATTCTGGGCTGCCAATACATATTCGGCTTGCATTACATCGGGGCGTCTTTCTAATAATTCGGAAGGAATACCTGCAGGTATCTCCGGAGCTTGCTCATCACTCAATTTTCCTATAGAGCCCATAGAATCCGGATTTTGTCCCAACAATATACTTAAGGCATGTTCAGTTTGAGCGATAGCCCTAATGAATGTTGGTACTGCCGAAGCAGCAATGGCTTCCTGGATTTCTGCCTGGTTCAAATCAATTTGTGGTATTACACCATGTTCAAATTTTGAGTTCATGATTCTTAATCCCTCCTGCCTGGTGTTAAGTGTCTGTTTTGAAATTTCCAGTTTAGCTTTAAAATTAAGCAACAAAAAATATGTATTTGCAATTTCTGAAATCAGGCTTACCTGAACTATCCTATGTGCATATCTAGTTGCAAGTAGATCAGCTCTTGCCGATTCAGTAGACCTTCGGTATTTTCCCCAAAAATCAATTTCCCAGTTAATATTTCCCATTGTGGAAAAACTATTGGAGGCATCGTTGTTTCCCAACAGGTTAAGATCCATGCGACTGGCCTTACCAGTATAGCCTATTGAAGGCCATTGGTCAGCTTTGGTATAGCCAACTACCAGCCTTGCTTCTTCTACACGTGAAGCTGCAATAAGAATATTTTTATTGTTCTTCAGAGCTGTGTCAATAAGTGTCACAAGCTGTGGATCCTGGAACAATTCCCACCAGCGCAGATTCAATACGGTATCAGTTTTCACCATTTCATAATTGAACTCTGCAGGAGTATTTACCACAGGCTTTTGAAAATCTGGACCCATCATGCAACCGGAAAAGCCCAGTGAAATGACGAATATTAGTAATATATTTTTCTTCATTGCTATTATGAATTTAACAGTATTCTGACTGGAATAATGGAATAATTGCCGTCATCAGATAAATCTATTTCAGGCAATTTGGAATAATGGAATATTCCCATTAGACAAATTCATCTTTCCATGACTCATCATTCTTTTTCTCTTGTAACTTTTCAATAAGCTTAATTAATTGATTTTCTGTTTTGTAATGAAGCTTATCAAGTTTTTCATATTCATCTTCAGTTATTTGTTTTGCTTTGTAAAAACTATAATAAGTTGAGTGAAATTCACCAGATGATCCTACTCTTATATTTAGAAAGTTCAAATATTCTTTAATACTTTTTCTACAATACCCTTCAGAAATATTTCTCGAAATACTATGACATGCATCAAGACTGTTTGATAATATTTCTTCTATCCACCATTGCAACCTTCCATTATTCTCTTTTTCCATCATTCCAATCTTCCATCATTCCATCATTCTATCTCTTTTCTTCTCATACCCCGCAATTTTCCCAATAAACACAAACAACATTGGATATAAGAAAACCCCCAGCAGAGTGGCAACAGACATTCCTCCCATCAATGCCATGCCCATAACTTTTCTTGCTTCTGCCCCAGATCCTGTGGCAATTACAAGAGGAAATATTCCAAGAATAAATGAAAAAGCGGTCATCAATATTGGTCTGAATCTTGATTTGGCTGCTTTAATGGCTGCATCAAAAAGACTCAAGCCTTTCTTGAATTCATCATTTGCAAATTCAACAATGAGGATAGCATTTTTAGCGGCCATTCCAATAAGCATAACAAATGAAACCTGGGCAAAAATATTATTTTCAAAAGAAGGACTAAAAAGACGGGCCGCCCAAAGGGCAAACATGGCTCCAAAAATCGCAAAGGGAGTACCCAGCAATATGCTAAAGGGTAAGGACCAGCTTTCATATTGTGCTGCCAGTATCAGGAAAACAAAAAGCAGGGAAAAAGTAAGAATTATCCCAAGCGAGCCTGATGCCTTTTTTTCCTGGTAGGACATAGCATTCCATGCGTAGCTCATATCTTGAGGAAGGATTTCATCTGCAACCTCTTCCAGGGCAGTCATGGCCTGGGCTGAAGTATAACCCTTGGCCGGACTTCCTGTAATTTCAGCTGAACGGAATAGATTAAACCGGTTGGTATAATCGGGTCCGGCAATGGGAACAATAGTTGCTAAAGTAGCCAGGGGAACCATATCTCCATTTTTATTTTTAATAAAGAAATTACTTATCTGACTTTCATCTGCACGATATTTCGGTTCTGCCTGGATATAGGTTTTATATAATCGCCCAAAGCGGGTAAAATCGTTTACATATGCTCCTCCCATAAATGCGCCAACAGTTGTATACAAATCGTTTAAGGAAACTCCCAATTTGAGGGCTTTTTCCTTATCAATGTCCATATATCGCTGGGGGACATTTGCACGGTATGGAGTAAAAGAAGAAGAAATTTCTGGACGTGCATTTGCAGCCTGGATAAATTTCATAGCATTCTGTGCCAGATAATCCGGATCATTACCACCCTTGTCCTGTATCATGATACTGAAGCCGGAACCATTTCCAAGTCCGGGTAAGGCAGGGGGCCCAAAGGCAAATGCCTGAGCTCCTTTTATTCCTCTTAACTTCATATTTAACTCCTGAATGATCTCTTTGGCTGTCTTGTCCCTTTCATCCCATGCAATCAGACTGCCGAACATAAATGCATTATTTGGAGCCATAGAACCAGAAAGCATACTATAGCCTGTGGCATTAGTAATATATTCTATTTCCGGAATTTCCAGGATGATATTTTCAATTTGTTTGGCGATTACATCCGATCTTTGAAGTGAAGAGGCATCGGGTAATTGCATATTTACAAAGAAATAACCCATATCTTCTTCAGGAATAAAACCTCCTGGAACCAGTTTCCCAAATAGGCCTGCAGCTACAGTCATAATTAAAATAAACACCACAGATCGTTTTAGCTTCCGGGTTACAATATTTGTAAAACTCATGTACGAATCGGTAGTTTTTCCCATCGCAGAATTGAACTTCCCAAAAAACCAGCCCAGTGGACCTTTGTATGGTTTCGGTTCTTTTAGAAGAATAGATGCAAGGGCAGGACTTAATGACAGGGCATTTATGGAAGACACAATTACCGATACCACAATGGTTAAAGCAAATTGCTGATATAGTTTTCCTGTAATTCCGGCCATTCCTGCTACAGGAATAAATACCGCAATGAGTACAAGTGTTGTAGCAATAATTGGGGCAGTAACTTTTCGCATGGCATCCAGGGTTGCTTCTTTGGCATTCATTCCACTGGCAATATTTACCTGAACTGCTTCAACAACTACAATAGCGTCATCCACAACAATCCCAATAGCAAGAACCAAACCCAGGAGAGAAAGAACATTTATGCTAAATCCCAGAACGGGGAAAAACAAAAAAGCTCCCACCAGGGATACCGGTATTGCTATTGTTGGGATCAGGGTAGCCCTCCAATCCTGGATGAAGACAAATACCACCATAATTACCAGGATCAGAGCAATGATGAGGGTAACAACAATATCCCTGATTCCTGCAGTAATTGGTGCTGTAGAATCCAGGGAAACTTCATATTTTACACTTTCCGGAAAATTCTTTTCCAGGACCTTCATTTCATTTATTACATTAGCTGCAAGTTCCACTGCATTAGACCCTGGCGCCTGGTAGAGTCCGATAATTGCACAAGTCTCCTTGTTAAGTCTGGTAAAGGCTGAATAAGTTTCCACACCGAGGTTGATTGTTGCAATATCTTCAAGTTTTACCTGTGATCCATCTGCCTGCGTTCTTACAACAATCTCACCAAAGGCTTCCGGAGAATTGAATCGTTCAGGAAGTCTTACAGTGTAAGTAAACTCTGTACCAGGAGGGGCAGGTTCGGCTCCGAACTTTCCCCCGGGGACTATAATATTCTGTTCATTGATAGCATTTAGTATTTCCGGAACCGTAATGCCCATTTGTGATAAGCGGTCAGGCTTAACCCAGATCCTCATAGAGTAGTCTGCCGCACCAATTACATTTACACTTCCAATTCCTTTAATCCGGGCAAGTTGATCTTTCAGGTTAATCAATGCATAATTTCCGAGGAAATCCTGGTCATAACGGCCATCAGAAGTGAGAGCTATAAGCATTAATATATTCGGAAGCGATTTTTCTGTAGTTACTCCCATTTTTGTGACAGAAGAGGGAAGTTTGGCTGAAGCTGCTGAAACCCTGTTTTGAGCCAGAACAGTATTCATATCAGGATCGGTACCTACATCAAAAGAGATTTGAATATTCATACTCCCATCATTCGAGTTGGTAGACTTCATATAGATCATATTGTCTACACCATTGATCTGCTGCTCAAGGGGAGTTGCAACAGATTCTTCCACACTTACAGCATTGGCCCCGGTATAATTGGCCCTGACCTGTACAATAGGAGGGGTAAGATTGGGATATTGTTCAATGGGCAAACCAATCATGGAAACAGCACCCACAATAACAATTACAATGGCAATAACCATTGCAACAATTGGCCTGTGAACAAAGAAATTTCCTTTATTTTCTTCCATAGTTCAGAATTTATTGTTGGGTGTTTTTGCTATCAAACTCTATAATCAAGGGTTTAATTTCCTGCCCGGGACGTACAGCCTGAATAGCATCAATAATAATTTTTTCTTTTGGCTCAAGTCCGTCTTCAATCATCCAGAGATCACCAATTTTATCGCCGGTAATTACCTGTCGTGTTTCCACTTTATTGCTGTCTGTGACTACAAGAACCGAATGCTGTCCCTGGAGCTCTGAAACACAGCGTTGTGGCACCAACAGTGCACCTTCTTTAAAATTCATCAGGGCTTCAACACGGGCAAATTGTCCGGGCCTGAGAATTAATTCAGGATTTGGGAAAGTTGCCTGTAGCAGGATGGCACCTGTGGATGCATCTACCTCCCGGTTGATAAAATCTACCTGGCCATTATAAGGATGATAAGAGTCATCCGTAAGAATTAGTTTAAGGGTTCTTTTAGTATTCATTTCTTCTTTACCACCGTCTTCCTGGTCGCGCACAAATCGTGCAATTGCCAGGTATTCTGTTTCAGTTAGAAAAAACTGAACCCTTACTTCATCAATACTAGATACTGTGTTTAAAATTACCGGATTGGGATTTTTTCCTACAAATTCCCCTTCACGGGCATTTGTCTTGCCAATAAATCCGGTTATTGGAGAATATATTTTACAATAGCTTAAGTTAATTTCTGCCATTTTAAGAGTTGCTTCGGCAGCTTCTACAGATGCAAGTGAAGCATCCCTGTTGGCCTGGGCAAAATCAAGATCGCTCTCACTTACCGCGTTGATTTCGGCAAGCGGTTTGTATCGTGCCAGCTGGCTCTCAGCATTTGCAAGCATGGTCTGTGCTTCAGCCAGCTTGCCTTTTTGATTTCCTACTTCGGCAATAAATGGTGCCGGGTCAATGCTATAAAGCAGGGTCCCTTTTTGAATCCGCGTTCCTTCATCGAAATGCAATCCTTCTAAAAAACCCTCAACGCGTGCCCGGATAGGAATATCTTTCAAGCCATAAACCTGTCCAACAAATTGCCGGTATACAGGAACATCTTTTTGGATGACTTCAACAACAGTAATTTCCGGAGAAGGTATCTGTTGTTGAGCTTTTTCTTTACAAGAACCAAGCCCTGCAAACAAAAGAGGGATGAATAAATAATTAAATAACTTTTTCATAGTGTTATCAATCAGGTAGATAAATATTATTGGGTGACAAATATAATAAAGTATTGCTGAATAATAGCAGTTGATAAAAATGCATTAAAGCAGAATCTCTTTATCTTCTATCAAGCCTTTCTTAAAATGGGGGACCTTTATGGTCTTAAGATCCACTTTATGGAACAGGAAACGAAAAAATCCTTCCACGGGTTTATACAAAATTGATCCTTCCATTTTTTCTTCAGGGAGAAAATGTGTCTTTTCATTTAACGAATTCAAAAGAAAGATCAGAATACTTAAAATAAATGCTGTTTTAAGAATTCCGAATAAGGCTCCGAATATGCGGTTTACAAAACCCAGGGCAATGGCTTTTATCAGTTTGTCAATGATTCCCGCCAGAAAATGAACAGCAACAACTATGGCAATAAATGTAATGGCAAAGGAAATAATTGGCAGATACCTGCCGGAAAGTTCAAAATGCTCAATCAATAAATCAGATGTGAAATCTGAAAAATGTATTGCACCAAAAATTCCAAGAATTAATGCTGCCAGTGAAGCTACTTCATGAACTAAACCGTTTTTCAAACCACTTATCAGTCCCCAGGCGAGGAGAATTAAAAGTATAATATCTATATAATTCATAGGATGTTATAGTAATTGGGAAGAAAAACACACTAACCAGGATTCTAAAGAATTCAAAGTTAATATTTAATAACTTCATTCCAATTATGTTGTATCTTCGGTGCTCAAATCAAAACCAGCTTATTTGTTAATGCCGAATTAAGACTAATTGATCAACATGAAGAAACAAGATCTTGCCTTTATAATACTGTTGCTTGCTTTTTTTGCCCCCTTTTTCTTCTCAGAAAAACTTTACCTTTTCTATAAAGAGTTTAATGATGAGCATGGCCTGGTCACTGCCTTTATCAAATTTTTCTTTCTGGCAACCCTTGGAGAAAGCCTGGGATTAAGGATTCGGGAGGGAGTTTACAATAAAAAGGGATTTGGACTTTTACCAAGAGCTGTGGTCTGGGGTTTTCTGGGGATCTCAATAAAAATTGCATTTGTTGTATTCTCTTCCGGAACAATTAGTTTTTTGGAATATGTGGGAATGGATTCTCCCCAGGAACTTATAAAAGGAGGACTGAATGGGAAAAAAATACTGATAGCATCTTCAATAAGTACAATATTGAACCTGTTTTATGCACCGGTACTAATGACTGTTCACAAAATTACAGATGCACATATTAACATGAACCATGGGACTCTGAAGGGTTTGTTTAAACCTATTCGCTTTACGTCTATATTGCAAAATATGGATTGGGATGTACACTGGAATTTTGTCCTGAAGAAAACCATCCCCTTATTTTGGATTCCGGCGCAAACAATAACATTTTTATTACCGGAAGAATGGCAAATATTGTTTGCAGCGGTTTTAGGAATAGTGCTTGGGGCTATTTTGGCATTTGCCAGTCTTAAACCTTCGAGCTCAATAGATTGAAAACCCTGAACTGAAACTTTAGGTGTGAGAAGGTCATAGCTGGACGAATAGGTGTCTGGCGGTTTTAAACCGCTTGACGCCTATGTATTAATATTTTCTTTCCCAGGACTAATTGGAAATGTTTTGATTAATTTTACAGATAAAATTCCAAAATGCACTTTTAGAACAAATAATTAAAAGAAAAATGCTAATGAGAAAGAAAGCCTATAAAATAATTACTGGAATTATAATCCTGCTTTTGGCCTTCCAGAATATAGTTTTGGCACAGGAGGCAAATCAGGATTCTACAAATAATACATCAGATCTGCCATGGGATAAATTTTCATTTACTTTCGGAGGTTTTCTGGCCGATTTGTCCAGCAGAGCCATTATAGGTTCCAACCGAATGGGACTTGGATTATCAATTAATCTTGAAGATGCATTAGGCCTGGATGTTTCAGGTTTAGTGATAAGGAGCAATGCCATGTACAGGTTTGGAAATAATAATCGACATGCAGCAAGAATTGAATATTTTGGATTTAAACGCAAGGCTACAAAAATCCTGGAATCGGATTTGGAAATTGGAGATATTGTCATTCCAATCGGATCGGAAACAACAAGTATTTATAATCTTCAGATTATCAAAGCAAATTACGACTATTCTTTTCTACAGGATGAACGTATAAACTTCGGTGCTTCTTTTGGACTTTACATTATGCCATTAACACTCAAAATTGAATCTACCACCGCAATTTCTGAAAACACACATTTTGTTGCTCCCCTTCCTGTGATAGGTCTTCGGTCTGATTTTTTATTAGCACCAAGGCTGTTCATGAAGCAAAGCGCAGAGGTTTTATATCTTAAAATAGGTGATTTTAAAGGAACTATTATGGATGTCAACATAAACATTGAATACAATATCTGGAATCACATTGGACTGGGAGCAGGATTTAACTATTATCGTTTAACCCTTGAAGCAGATGGAGGAGATGACTATCCCCTGTTTGAGCTGGAAGGATATATGGAACTTAGCTATGCCGGGATGCTGTTTTATGGAAGGTATTATTTTTAATTATTATGGAGTCTGAAGAAACAAATTAGCTAAGCACCGGATATAAAATATGAACAAGCGGAGAATAAAAAAAGCCCTGAAACGAATATCTAATCTTCCCTGGAATAAATATTTATTTTTCTACCTGACAAATAAAATAAAGCATCTTTATCTTAAATTAATAAGGTCTACAAAAGTTGCTTATCCTTCAACAATAATGCTTGAATTAACCAATCATTGCAACCTTGCATGTACTACCTGTCCAAGGGAATATGATTATGGGAAAGAGATGAATAAAGGAATGATGAATATTGACCATGCAAAAAAAATAATAGATGAACTGTGGCCATATTTAGATTCTATAGGCTTAACAGGAATGGGCGAAACATTCTTATATAAAGAAATAGAAGAGATTATTGACTATATAAAGAAAAAGAATAAGGGAATTATTATTTCAGTCTCAACAAATGCTGTGTTACCCAATTTTGTTGAAATAATTTCAAGACTGGTAAATAAAATTGATACTATCCAGATATCAATTGATGGTTTAGGAGAAGTATATGAGTCGATCAGGAAAAAAGCCAGTTTTCAGGAACTGGACAAGAATTTGAGACGATTATCTAAAATGTGTAAGGGTACAGGCACTACTTTAATGTTGAATATGGTTGTTACAAAGGAAAATTACTTTCAAATGCCCCTATTAGTTGAATATTCTGAAGAAGTAGGGATTGATTATATGGACTTTACCTTGTTCAACCTTGCTGCTGTAACCAATATTGAGCGTTCATATTACGACTTTTATAAATCAACTGAATTTTTAAAGATTGTATCTGAATTAGACAATACAATTAAGCATATAACAAAAGTTGAGGTAACAAATCGAAATTTTAAGACAGATAATAGTTTTCAAAAATGCCCTTTCCCCTGGACACATTTCTACATATGTTGGGATGGTTTTGTTCCTCCATGTTGTGCAAAACCCTTCCCAAAAGAATTAAATTTTGGGAATGTGTTTAACAAAAAAGTGATGAATGTTCTTAATAGTAAGCACTACATGGAGTTTCGAGAACTCTGGTATGCTAATGAAACACCTGAGTTTTGTAGCAAATGCCATTTCATTGATATAGAGCCAATAAAATAAACAAATCCCAGGCTTGTTTAAGTTGTAGACATATATCAGGACAAGACATGGTGGTAAGCTAGTTGCTATGAGCTTGTCTTTATTACTCGTCTGACCACTTCTTTGGTTATGGCTGGTATATAGAGCTTATCTATTTATTCGATGAACTAACTAATAGTGGTCTGACGAGTATTTATAAATATTGAAAAGTCAAATAAGATGAATTCTACAGAACATAAACATACAAACCAGCTCATACACGAAAGTAGTCCATACTTATTGCAACATGCCCACAATCCGGTAAATTGGTATCCCTGGGGTAAAGAAGCATTGGAGAAAGCTCAAAAAGAAAATAAACTGATCATTGTGAGTATTGGATATGCAGCCTGCCATTGGTGTCATGTAATGGAACATGAGAGTTTCGAAGATGAGGAAGTTGCTAAATTTATGAACGAAAATTTCGTAGCTATCAAAGTAGATAGAGAAGAAAGGCCCGATATTGACCAGGTTTATATGAACGCTGTACAATTACTAAATGGCAGTGGAGGCTGGCCACTTAATTGTATTGCCTTACCTGATGGACGACCAATTTATGGAGGGACTTATTTCCCAAAAGCAAAGTGGATTGATATGCTTAAGCAAGTGTCTGACTTTGTAAAACAAAATCCCGATAAGGCAGAACAGCAAGCAAAATCACTTACACAAGGGATACAATCCAGTGAAATGATTTTCCTGAATACTGAAAAAGCTGAATTTACGACAAACGACTTAAATCAGATTTTTGCTGTATGGAAAAATAGTATTGATTTTAAAAATGGGGGATATATGCGGGCACCAAAATTTCCATTGCCTGTTGGCTACCAATTTTTACTACACTATAATTATCTGACTCAAGATACTGATGCATTAAAAGCAGTAACATCCACATTAAATAAAATGGCTGATGGTGGTATTTATGATCAGATTGGTGGTGGCTTTGCTCGATATTCTACTGATATATATTGGAAAGTTCCACATTTTGAAAAAATGTTGTATGATAATGCACAACTTGTAAGTATGTATT
>JAYEGO010000351.1:0-2833 GCA_034659155.1 Bacteroidota bacterium
TCTATTAATTAACAGAAAAGATTGTATATTTGCTAAAATAATAAATACATGACAAGTAAAGAATACATATTATCAGAAATGAAGCAACAGAAAAGAGAGTTGCAAAATCTTGGTATTGTTAGAATTGGACTTTTTGGTTCGTATGTAAGAGAGGAACAGTCAGAAAAAAGTGATATTGATATTCTCATCGAATTTGAACCCGAAAAAGAAAATTTTGATAATTACATGTCCGTTTATGACATACTTGAAAATCTGTTTAGAAACGAAAGAATTGAAATTGTGACAAAAAATGGACTAAGTCCATATATTGGTCCTCAGATACTTAAAGAAGTGATTTATGCATAAAGATCCAGTAGAGTATTTAAAACATATATTAGACGAATGTAAGTACATTAAGTCGGTAATAACTCCTGAACTTGAAAAAAGTGAATTCTTAGAAAATGAAACTTTAAAGCGAGCAGTGATAAGAAGCCTTGAAATTATTGGAGAAGCAACAAAAAAGATTCCCGCTGACTTTAAATACCAATGGAATTCAATAACATGGAAAAATATGGCTGGAATGCGATCTAGATTAATCCACGATTACATGGGAGTAAATTATTCAATAGTTTGGGACGTGATCAAAAACAAGATCCCTGAATTATATGACCAGATTGAAAACGTAATATCAGAAGAATCAAAGAACTAAAAACTACTGGCCGCTAAACCGAATTGCTTTGTCGCACCCACCTTTCTGCGCGCGCTCCCGCAACACACCTAAACTTCGAGCGCAATACCCACCTTCGTTATCACTTCGGCGGGCAAGGCGATGCGACATCGCCCTGCTAAACGCAAGTTATTCGCAAAATTGTTTATTTTAATAAGAGCTCATGAATGCTAAAGCATTTGGCCCCGCTCTTCGAGCTCTACATTTACTAGAAAAATATTCAACATTTTTTCGAAATAGTTTAATTTTTGGCTCTGTACCTCCTATAAACAGGGTGTGTTGTTTTTGATCTGGGTGACCCAAATGGCGAAAACAGGAGGAAGAATTTTAAACATTGATGTTTGATTGTTGAAATTTGAATGTTGAGTTTCCAGTCTGGTCTGAATTTCCAAAAATCAAAGATAAATACTATTCTGGGAGTGCCTGGTATTATGGGTAAAACTTCTAAAAAGGCAATAATTTCTTTTCTTTCAATATGTCAATTATAGACAAATAGGTATTGCCCAGGATCAAAGACAGGTCTTCCGTATTGAACCAAATAGCTTCACTAATTTCTTCTTCTGATTGAGGAACCAGGGCCTCATTAGAGGAGGATCTCATATCAAACCAGACATTTTTCTTTAACATCTGCTTATTGCCACTACTGTATATATGATAGGTAATTATTAATGGTTTAACAATTTCCAGGTTTTGTATCCCGGTTTCTTCAGTAACTTCCCTCAGGGCTGTGTGTTCAATATTTTCACCTTTTTCGGTTTTACCTTTTGGAAGATCCCATTTCCCCCTTCTTTTAATTATCAGAACCTTCCCTTCAGAGTTGGTAACCACTCCTCCTGCAGCAGTAATATTTACAAAGCAATTACTGAACTGTTGAAAAAGCTGATCAAGCTTGTTGTGAAAAACATATAGTTTCTTAATACTCGTGACATAAGAAAACAATTTAAGCAAGTCTTTTAATTCATCAGAATTATAAAATTTATAAAATAAACCGTAATTATTATGAAAGTTTGAAGTAAAATCTTCAGTCAGGTATATAATGCGATCTTGATAAAAAACTTTATACATTTGTCCTATGAAAGAAAATGAAAAGAAAATTGCTGAAATACTATTGCAAATTAAGTCAATAAAATTAGATCCTGCAAACCCTTTCACGTGGGCATCAGGGTGGCAATCTCCGATTTATTGTGACAATAGAAAAATATTGTCATTCCCTGATGCAAGGACATTTATAAAGGTCGATTTTACTCGTATAATTCGGGAAAAGTATCCCGAAGTTGGGTTGATTGCAGGGGTTGCAACCGGGGCAATTGCAATAGGAGTGCTGGTGGCAGAGGAACTTGGATTGCCTTTTGTTTATGTCAGGCCTAAAGCCAAAGAGCATGGCCTTGGGAACCAGATTGAGGGAGTTCTTCAAGAGGGGCAAAAAGTAGTGGTGATTGAAGATCTTATTTCGACGGGCAACAGTAGCTTAAATGCAGTAGCTGCCCTTAGGGAAGCAAAAACCAGGGTTCTTGGAATGGTGGCTATTTTCTCATACCAGTTCGAGCTTGCTGAAAAGAACTTTAAAGAAGCAGGGGTGGAGCTAAGTACATTAGGAAATTATACTGTGCTTATTGAACAGGCTGAAAAAACTGGTTTTATTTCACCTGAAAAAAGAGAAACACTGAAAAAATGGAGGGAAGATCCTGGGAATTGGACAGCGTGAAGATTAGGTGAGGAGCACAGGGCAAAGAGGAAGATGTGAGAGATTCTCCACCTGAGGCGTATACAGAGGACAAATGAGAGATGAGTGAACATAGAATATCAGAAGATGTCAGCACTATTGTATCTTAAATTATTGTTAAACCTGAAGGTAAATATCAGGATAAGATAAACTCAAAGAAAATAAGTATGACTACATTCGAAAGCAGAATAGGGCAAATACAATCCTCACAGAAAACTGTTTATAATTTTCTTTCAGATTTTAATAATTTTGAACAATTTATCCCTGGCGATAAGGCAAAAGACTGGAAGTCTGATGAAAGCAAATGTTCTTTTCAGGTAGATGGAATAGGTGAGGTGGGACTGGAGATCATAGAAAGAGAACCAAATAAGCTGATTAAGATTACCGGAAATGGAATGGCCAGT
>JAYEGO010000352.1:0-11268 GCA_034659155.1 Bacteroidota bacterium
AGTTCAAAATTCGGGAATTGATAAATGCTATCCAAGAATAATCAATTATTTACCTGCTGTGAAATAATTAACAGCAGAATATTCCTTAAAAATAGACTATAACTTTAATTAAATTCCTTTAGTTTGATTGCTATTGAAAAATGATTTGAGGCTCCTGACAGGTGGTATGTGGAACGACCATAGGATAATTGAAACTTTTGCAGGTTCAGGCCAAATCCCCATGAAAACCCAACAGAGTATGCCTTTGCAGGTATCTGAAGCTCCTGGCGTCTTTGGTAATTATATCCAAACCTTAATGTAAAAGCATCTATTGGATTAAATTCAAGGCCTAACAGGAAATGCCTCATCAGGTTGTCTCCAAACATCTCAATGCCACTTTTTGATTGTTCTGAATCATAAACATTTTGATTATCTGTAGTCTCATCTTTTTCCTCTGGTGAGATTTTATAGCGTTCAAGATGCTGGGCAGTAAAAATAAAACGGAACGGGGCATGTTTTAATTTTTGAGAGGCACCAAAAAGTATTTCAAATGGCAAAGGTTCATGATTTCCCTGATTGTAGGCTTTTAATTGTAATCCGATATTTCTTAATACCAAGCCTGTGGAAAAATTTCCCTCACGTGAAACATAATTTATTCCTAGATCTAATGCCAGGCCAAATGATGTGTATCTTTCCAGAGTTGATAAAATGGGTTTTAAGTTTACACCTACTCTAAAGAGACTATCAATACTTCTGGAGTACATGAGATTTAATGAGTATTCGGCTGCCGAAAAACTCCCCGTAATAGCTCCGGTTTCATCTGATGCAATAAAATTTCCATAGTTGATGTAATGAATTCCAGCAGCGAAACTTCCAATTTGCTTGTAATCCCTGGAATAACTGAAGTATCCATATTGAATGTCAGAAAAATAATTTACATAATTAAAAACAATCATCTGATCCATCTCAGGAATTAATAGTGAAGGGTTATGGAATGAAAGGTTGATATCGGAGTCGGGGATAGATATCACTTCACCACCAAGTGATGCAACTCGAGCAGAGTTGGTAAGGTTTAAAAAGTCATAAGTATATCTTCCTCCAACCTGTGAATGAACGGATTTGAAGCCTAATAGTAGTATAAGAGGTATCAAATATATTTTCCTTAACATCAGAATTTCCCCGGGTGTAAATATTTTTCAAATGAATATATCAAATAAAACGCAGACTTCTCCAGTGTAGTGTATTTTCCGTGATAAAAAATTCTATACAGTTTTTCTCAAAAAATCTATATTTACCAGACAATGGTGATTATTTTATAAATATATGTACTGATAGTTGAAAGTTTTATTCAACTCTGTAACTTTGCAAGAAATGATTTTGCCTGAAATTCATGGTTATTCCTGATTCAAAAATACAATCTCCATCAAGAATTAGTGTTTTCATAAACCTGATCGCCGGAAAGAGATCCTCAATACCAATTCAAGAAAAGCTAGAAGAGATATTTAATAGCCTTGGCATTGAATCCTCTTATTACTTTACTGAACCTGATAAGGGCCTTAGAGAAATTGTTGAGTCAGAATTGAATAGGGGGGTTAAGGATTTTGTAGTAGTTGGTGGGGATGGTACGGTAAATATGGTGGCCAGGCATCTTCTTGGAAACAAAGCCAATTTAGGGATAATTCCAGTAGGTTCTGGAAATGGTCTGGCCCGGCATTTGAAAATCCCATTACAATTATCAAAACTTCCAGATTATATCCGTTGGCATAAGATTTTAAAGATGGATTATGGCATGATTAATGATTTGCCTTTTTTTTGTACGGCAGGTTTGGGGTTTGATGCAAAAGTTGCACTTTCTTTTTCAGAACAAAAGAAAAGAGGCTTCTCAAATTATCTGAAAGTCATTTTAAAGGATTTTGCAGCTTATAAATCTGAAACTTTAAGCATTGATTTTCATGGCAAATCTATTTCTTCACCATTCTTTATGACCACTTTTGCAAATACAGAACAATTTGGTAACAATGCCTATATTTCTCCGAAGGCAAGTGCTCAAGATGGTCTTTTAGACATGTGTCTTGTTTCACCTTTTCCTAAAATAAAGGCAACTTTGATGGGACAGCTGCTTATGTCAGGCAACATTGAATCATCAAAATATTATGAAATGATTAGAATCAAGGAAGCAGTTCTTATACGCGATCGGCCAGACTGGATCCATATTGACGGAGATCCTTTATTGATGCCCGAAAGGCTTGTGGTTAAGGTGATTCCCGCCAGTCTAAATGTGTGGGTCTCGGATGAATATTTTTCCTGAAAACCCAGTCATTGATTTCGTCAACTTTCCGGTTTTATTTTTACAGGCTTATGCCAGCAAGCTGTCAACGCCTTTAAAAATAAAACAGTTTTCAATTTTGAGACCGGAGTTGCTCACCGCCTCCGGCGGATCGCGAATGCCTGAGTGGGGAACTTCAAACATAAAAGGCTGTTGCCTTCTGCAATTTGGTCTATATTTTTCGTGACCTTACAAAAGCAAGCTTTTGACGGCCTCCAAAAAATAAAGACCACCACAAAGTGGCAGCCTTTTATGTTTGGGTGGAAGACCGGATTTGAACCGGCGACCCCTGGAACCACAATCCAGTGCTCTAACCAACTGAGCTACATCCACCATGTATCTTTCTATTCAACCCAGTATCCTGCCTTAAAATTGTAAGCATGAATCAACTGAGTTCCGAAATAGTCGAAATTTTCAATTTCACAACTATTTCGAGAATCCTCGAATTTGAAACCGAACTTTGTTCGGGCAAATTCGGGACTACATCCACCATATTTGGGACGGCAAATTTAATGATAATTTGCGTTTTGACAAGAGAAAATCAATATGTATTTTTAGCAAGGATATAAGAATCTGTATCTTTGCCCGTTAATTAAATATAATCCCGGATAGTTAACTTCTTAAACAAATCCTTTTGAATCTTAAGAAAGTCTTTAGCAATGTTGGAAGCTTGCAAATTTACCAATTATTAAGGTTTACTACCTTTCTAATTATCAGCATTGCAATGACAAAAAGCCATATATCAAGGAGAGAGATTGGCCTTTTTGAAGCATTCACGTTTATTGCTGGTCTGGTTACTTTTTTTTGGGTGACCGGGTTGATACAATCTTTTCTTACCCTGGCAAATAATAATAAAGCTTTCGACAATCAAAATCGATCCTTGAAGAAAAAATCACCCGAGATTTTTAATGCATTTATTCTTATTTTCTTTTTTAGCCTTCTTGTATTTTCAATAGGAATGAGCTTGCGAAAGTATATTGCAGTGTATGATATCCACGGGAATGTCCCATA
The DNA here is from genome assembly GCA_034659155.1 of Bacteroidota bacterium. Lineage (GTDB taxonomy): Bacteria > Bacteroidota > Bacteroidia > Bacteroidales > VadinHA17 > JAYEGO01. The sequence continues at coordinate 3,317 of JAYEGO010000352.1, forward strand.
TATCAATCTTCTACTATTCTATATCTTATTGAGCAACCCTTCTGTACTGATAGAATATATTTATCTGGTTAAAGACAGATCCACCTCTATACTGGCATACGGATTTCTTACCTATAGCATTCAATTGGTCATGGTTGTATTCCCTATAGTTATGGGCTATGATATTATATGGGCCTTGTATGGTCTGGTAGGCGTTTCATTGTTGAGATTTATCTGGGTTTTGATTGTTCTTTTTAAATATGCTGAATTTAAGTTTTCCTGGGTGTTTATTAAAGAGCATCTCTCGGTTGGGATTCCGTTGATAATAAGCTCACTTTTGGCAGGATCGGCTCAATATATTGACGGCGTGGTTGTAACCCGGGCCTTAGATGTTGAGCATTTTGCAATTTTCCGATATGGTGCAAAGGAATTTCCTTTGGTCTTGATTCTTGCAGTAGGCCTTTCCAATGCAATGATATCAGAAATAGGGAAACCTGGAAATTTAAAAGCTTCTTTAGATAAAATACGGCACCATTCAAGAAGACTGATGCATTTTCTCTATCCTGTTACAATGCTTACTATGTTTATTGCTCGTTGGATGTATCCTGTAGTTTTCAATAAGGAGTTCATTCGAAGTGCTGATGTTTTTATGGTTTATCTCATGATTATTATTCCCAGGTTGGTTTTTCCCCATACCATTTTGATTGGTCTGAAAAAGACAAAGGTGCTCATGATTACCTCACTTATAGAAATTACCATAAATGTAGGTTTAAGTATCTTTCTGGTGAGGCATTATGGGACAGTTGGGGTGGCACTTGCAACAGCCATTGTATATGTTCTGGAAACTTCAGGTTTGGTTGGCTATAATTATTTTAGACTAAAAATACGGCCAAAACTATATATTCCTTTGAAAACCTTTGCCTTTTATAGCTTTTTATTGATTGTAGAATTTATTTTGATAGACCACAGGCTAATAAATGTTTATGATCTTATCGATTTGATTAAAGGAATAAATTGATGTAGGCTTATTGTCTGACTATTATTAGTTCATTTTTGTTGGCTTATATTTGTGTCCTGATAATCTGAAAGAAGCTATCTTTGAACCAAAATATGGGCCTTATTTAAGTTTTTTTAAGGTTTGCAGCTTCCTGTAAAGATTGCCAGTCGCGATTAATACGTTTAAGTTATGGGATCACTAGAGAAATATTTTGATGGATTTAGGAAAAATGTTATTGGTGTAGATGAAACCTATCATACTCCATATGGGATAAAAAAAATAATTTATAACGACTGGGTTGCAGGCGCCAGACTTTATAGGCCTATTGAAAAAAAGCTGATTGAAGATTTTGGACCCTTTGTTGCAAATACACATACCGAAACCAGTGAAACAGGCACCAGAATGACCTATGCCTATCACAAAGCCAGGGAAATCATTAAAAAGCATGTTCACGCAGGACCAGACGATGTTCTTGTTTTTGGGGGATTTGGTATGACCGGGGTGATCAATAAGCTACAAAGAATTCTTGGACTGAAGGTAAATCCCGATCTTTTTGATAAAGCATGTTTGAAGGAGGTCGACAAACCAATTGTATTTGTAACCCATATGGAGCATCATTCCAATCATACTTCATGGTATGAAACCATAGCTGATGTTGTAATTTTGAAACCAGGGAAGGATATGCAGGTTGACCTGGATGAATTAAGAAAGCAGCTTAAGAAATATAAAAACCGAAAATTGAAAATTGGAGCATTTACATCGGCATCTAATGTTACAGGGGTGATTACTCCTTACCACGAAATGGCGAGGATCATACATGAAAATGATGGTCTTTGTTTTATCGATTTTGCAGGGTCAGCTCCATATATGGATATCAATATGCACCCGGAAGATCCTTTAATGCAACTGGATGCAGTATATTTTTCTCCACATAAATTTTTAGGAGGACCTGGATCTTCAGGTGTAATGATTTTTGATTCTAAACTTTATCGAAATATCACTCCAGATCACCCTGGCGGAGGAACAGTAGAATGGACTAACCGCTGGGGAGAATATAAATATATTGATAATATTGAATTAAGGGAAGATGGCGGAACTCCAGGATTTCTTCAGGCAATCAGAGCTGCACTGGCAATTAAACTGAAAGAGAAAATGGGACCCCGGAATATGATGGAACGGGAAGAGCAACTTTTGGAAAAAGCATTCAAAGGACTTCATTCTTTGCCAGGAATCAACATCCTGGAAGATTCGGAGTACCTAAGAATTGGAGTTGTTTCTTTTTATCACCATAAAATTCATTTTAATCTTATTGTAAAACTGTTAAGTGACAGGTACGGGATACAGGTTCGTGGAGGCTGTGTCTGTGCTGGCACTTATGGTCATTTTCTCCTTGGGGTTACTCAAGATCAATCTGATGCAATTGTGAAAAAAATTGAGGCTGGGGATCTTTCAGGAAAACCTGGCTGGGTAAGATGGAGCTTGCATCCGGTAACAAAAGATTCTGAAGTTGAGTTTTTCATAGATTCACTTAAGGAAATCATCAGGAATGCTTCGGAATGGAAAAAGGAATATTTTTATGATAAAGGAACAAACGAATATTATCATAAGCAGGATGATGGGTCTAAATTAAGAGAAGTAGAATCTTGGTTTAATCTTTAATAATCGTCCTATGAAGCTAATAGAAGTTAAAGATAAGAAATCCAGGAAAGAATTTCTTGAAGTTCCAAAGATACTATACTCAAAAAGTGAAGCCTGGATATGCCCGCTTGACAAGGAAATTGAAGGAATTTTTAATCCTCACAACAATAGATCTTTTGAAAAGGGAGAGGCAGTTAGATGGATTTTAAAATCAAATAATGGAAATCCTATTGGAAGAATAGCTGCTTTTTTCAACCTTACTGAAGCCTATTCCAACAGGCAACCAACCGGGGGGATTGGTTTTTTTGAAATCATCGAGGATCAGGATGCAGCGTTTTATTTGTTTAATACCGCAATAGATTGGCTTAAATCTAAAGGGATGGAGGCCGTGGATGCTCCAATTAATTTTGGTGAAAATTATAATTATTGGGGACTTCTTGTGGAAGGGTTTACCCATCCCGGATATGGAATGCCTTACCATAAACCCTACTATCAGCAATTCTTTGAAGAATACGGGTTTAAAAATTATTATGAGCAGTACAGCTATCACAAAGATGTGGGTGCCGTAACTGTTTTCCCGGAAAGATTTGCACGCATAGCTGACAGGGTAGAACAGAAGCCCGGATATATCTATGAACATTTGAGGTTTGAGGATGCAGATAAGTATGTGAATGACCTGGTTGAAGTTTATAATTCTGCATGGTCTGAATTCAAAAGTGATTTTACTCCTATAGATCCGGAAAATGTAAAAAAAGCATTTCTGGAGGCAAAATTTCTTATAGATGAAGAATTAATATGGTTTGTTTATTATGACAATAAGCCTATTGCCTTTTTTGTGATTTTACCGGACATCAATCAAATATTTAGACATTTGAATGGGAAACTTGGGTTTTGGAATATTGTGAAGGTTTCCTGGTATAAAAAACGGAAGGCCATGACAAGGGTGAGAGCTCTAATTGCCGGAGTTCATCCGAAATTTCAGAATATTGGTGTTGAAACAGTCTATTTTAAAAGGCTATTTGAGGTGTTCAGAAAAAAAACTTTTTATAAAGAGCTGGAACTTTCCTGGGTAGGAGACTTCAATCCTAAAATGATATCCATATACAAGGCCCTGGGTGCAACCCAGGCTAAAAAGCACATTACATACAGGTACTTGTTTAATAAAGATTCCGCTTTTATACGCTATAAAGATGAGGCTTCAGAGCCCAAAGTTTAAGCCCTTTCAATCGGATTTTCAGCCTGGTATGAATACCCGTACAACACTAGTAGAGGAATGTTTCTCAGGTAAATGAGGGTATTTCTGAAGATATATGTTATTCATTATCAAATACCGGATACTACAAATAAAAATAGTCCTTCATATTTTGCGATTCTCTTAACAATATTTATCTTTGCAGCCCTGAATTGATAAAAAAGACATGAAAAAAGGAATTCATCCGGAAAACTTTCGCCTGATAGTGTTCAAGGATATGTCAAACGGACATACCTTTATGACTCGCTCAACGGCACATACTAAAGAAACCATAAAAATGGATGACGGGAAAGATTATCCCCTTGTGAAGCTTGAAATTTCACATACTTCACATCCGTTTTATACAGGAAAAATGAAGCTTGTTGACAGTGCAGGGAGGGTTGATAAATTCATGAATAGGTATAAGACGCATATAGACAAAAAGAAAAAATAAGAAATATTAAAATATTTGTGAAGCTCCTCTTTTTAGGGGAGTTTTTTTTATAAAATAGAGGCAAAGACTTATTAATTCAGGTATTCTTGTCAGATATTGTTAATTTGGCATATTCATTGTTAAATAGTAATCTTGAATTCAAAAGGTCTTAAGTATGACACTTTGGTCTTATTTTGTCAATTAATTGAACTATTTGTGTATTAATTTATGGATATAAAAAGTAAGAGAAGATTTGGAGAGTTGTTTGTTGCTCAATCACTTGATGATGATGGTGATTTTATACCTCTCATTTCCGATGAAAATGAGGAAGATGTAAAAAATGTAGATGTCCCTGACGACCTGCCAATTTTACCACTAAAAAATACAGTATTGTTTCCAGGTGTGGTTATTCCTATCACTGTTGGGAGGAATAAGTCAATGACCCTGGTTAAAGAAAGCTATGCAGGAGACCGCCTTCTTGGAGCTCTTTCACAAAAAGATGCTGAAATTGATGATCCTAAAAAAGATGATCTCACAAAGGTTGGTGCCATAGCCCAGATTCTTAAAATCCTGGAAATGCCAGATGGAAGTACCTCTGTTATAATTCAGGGGAAAAGGAGGTTTGAAGTAGAAGAAATTGTAGCAACAGATCCATTTTTTCGAGCCAAAGTGAAGCTTCTGGAGGATGCAAAAGCGAAAAAGGGAGATAAAGAATTTATCGCCCTGGTTCAAGCCTTAAAGGATATGTCCCTGAAGATTATTCGGCTCTCTTCAAATATTCCGCAGGAGGCTTCTTTTGCAGTGAAAAACATTGAAAGTCCTGAATTTCTGATCAACTTTATTTGTGCAAATTCCAATGTGGAGATTCATGAGAAACAAGCTCTACTTGAAATATCTGATCTGAAGCAAAGGAGTATCAAATTATTGGAGCAGTTGACAAAAGAGGTTCAGATGCTTGAACTGAAAAATGATATCCAGTCGAAAGTCAAACATGAATTAGACAAGCAGCAACGTGAGTACATGTTGCATCAGCAGATGAAAACCATCCAGGATGAGCTTGGTGGAAATCCTATGGATCAGGAGGTTGAGGAACTTAAGAAAAGATCCATTGATAAGAAATGGAATAAGCAGATTAGCAAGATTTTTAATAAGGAAATTGACAAGCTTCAGAGAATGAATCCCGCAGTGGCTGAATATTCAGTTCAAATGAATTATTTGCAGGTCTTACTTGATTTGCCATGGGAGGAGTATTCTGAGGATAAATTTGACCTGTTTCGTGCTGAAAAAATTCTTGCTAGAGATCATTATGGCCTGGAAAAAGTAAAGGAAAGGATCTTAGAACATCTTGCAGTACTCAAATTGAAAGGAGACATGAAATCTCCAATTTTATGTTTATATGGTCCCCCCGGGGTTGGTAAAACATCCCTTGGAAAGTCTATTGCAAAGGCCCTGGGAAGATCATATGTAAGAATGTCCCTGGGAGGAATGCACGATGAAGCAGAGATCAGGGGCCATAGAAAAACATATATTGGAGCAATGCCAGGACGGATAATCCAGAATATTAAGAAAGCTAAATTTTCAAATCCTGTTTTTATACTGGATGAAATCGATAAGGTGGGTAATGATTTTCGTGGAGATCCATCTTCAGCCTTGCTTGAAGTGCTGGATCCTGAACAAAATAGTGCTTTTCATGATAACTTCCTGGAAATTGATTATGATCTGTCTAAAGTGCTTTTTATTGCCACAGCTAATACTCTTGGCAGTATCAATCCGGCTTTACGCGACAGGATGGAAATGATAGAAATTAGTGGCTATCTGGTGGAAGAAAAAGTTGAGATTGCCAAAAGGCATTTACTGCCAAAGCAGCTTTTACTTCATGGATTGAAAAAAAGAGAGCTGGTACTTTCAAAAAAGATTATTGAACAAATAATTGAAGATTACACAAGGGAATCAGGGGTTCGCCAGCTGGATAAAAGCATTGCCAAAATAATCAGGGCCATTGCTAAAGATGTGGCTTATGGTAAAGAAATTCTGACAAAACCTTCTAAAGATGACATTACTAAGATTATGGGGCCCCCTCATTTTCTTAAAGATGTGTATGCCGGAAATGAATTTGCGGGTGTAGCCACTGGCCTTGCCTGGACTCCTGTAGGAGGGCAAATATTATTTATTGAATCCAGCCTTAGTTCCGGAAAAGGCAAGTTGACACTTACAGGAAATCTTGGAGAAGTAATGCAAGAATCAGCTGTTATTGCTATGGAATATTTGAAAGCACATTCTGATTTGCTAAAATTGCCTGCTGTGGTTTTTGACAGTTGGAATTTTCATATCCATATTCCGGAGGGAGCAATTCCAAAAGATGGACCATCTGCAGGGATTGCCATGATCACATCAATTGCATCTGCATTTACGCAACGGAAAGTTAAGAAACAACTTGCCATGACGGGGGAGATTACTCTTCGTGGAAAGGTTTTGCCTGTGGGAGGGATTAAAGAAAAAATTCTGGCTGCAAAAAGAGCTAATATTAAGGAAATCATTCTTTCCAGCGAAAACAGAAAAGATATCGAGGAGATCAAGGCTGTTTACTTGAAAGGATTGAAATTCCACTTTGTTGATGAAATTCAAGATGTGTTACAGCTTGCCTTGCTGAATCAGAAAGTAAAAACCCCAAAAGATATTTTTGCAAATATTCCGAATTCAACCAAGGTGAAGGAATAATTGGCTATATTTAAAGAGATGAAAAGAATAGCAGTTTTTCCAGGGTCTTTTGACCCGTTTACAATTGGACATGAATCCATTGTACGCAGGGCACTTTTATTGTTTGATGAGATTATCATTGCCATTGGTAAAAATACAAACAAGAATGAGTTTTATTCCATTGAAAAACGAGAAGAATGGATTAGGACGGTATTTCAGAATGAGGCAGGAGTTAAGGTGATGAGTTATGAAGGGATGACAGTTGATTTTTGTAAATCGAGAGGTGCCGGATTTCTTTTACGGGGACTTAGAACTGCATATGATTTTGAGTATGAAAGAGCAATTGCTCAGGTAAACAAAGCCATGGAATCAGATATTGAATCTGTTTTTCTTTTAACAAGTCCGGAACATACACATATCAACTCATCCATAGTCCGCGATATTCTCAGGCAGGGGGGGGATGCCAGTAAATTTCTTCCGGGCAATAAGGCCTTGAAAGAAAAAATTATCAATGACACACCAAAAAAATATAACTAAACAGGCTTCATTATTATTTTTTCTTCTTGTAGTATTCTTTCATAAACCAGTATTTTCTGAAGAGATTTTTTTATTTGGATATGCTCCCACATATCAAAATGATACAATATCATTCTATCATTTTCCAGATCCAGTGTCTAAAGTTCCAGTTGAAATAGGTCAGTGCCCAGTCGATGAATTAGGCGTTTTCCGCTTTGAATTTGAGTCTGATGAGACCTGGCAGGTTTTTGCCAATCTTGGCGTATTTCAGGTATACTTATTTGCTAAGCCAGGAAAGGAATATGAAGTTAAGCTTCCACCTAAACAGGAAAAAACCCTGAACGACATTTTAAATCCCTTTTTTCAGGCTCTTTCTATTCATATTCATATTCTGAATACTGATTCTCTTGAGCTTAATTTTTTAATTCAATCCTTTGAGCAAAAATATCAACCATATTTCA
>JAYEGO010000353.1:0-2819 GCA_034659155.1 Bacteroidota bacterium
ACCCAGGCCATCAAACGGATTCAGACAGACGCTGATAGGCGCGCTCCTGATCCTGGGCGATGTGCCGAAAAAATATTCCCCGATTTGTAGGCTCAGCATTTTGGGCGTGAAGAGAATAATGATTAGAAGTAATTAAGGATAAATATAAATGGCAATAAAAAAATCAGAATTATACAGCTCACTTTGGAAAAGCTGTGATGAATTAAGAGGAAGCATGGATGCAAGCCAGTACAAAGATTATGTATTGGTTTTGCTGTTTATAAAATATGTATCCGATAAAGGCGGTGATTTAGTTGATATTCCAGAAGGCGGAAGCTTTGAGGACATGAAAAAACTCAAAGGTCAATCGGACATTGGCGATAAAATCAATAAGATTATCGGAGAACTTGCCAAAGCAAACGACCTAAATGGAATTATTACAGTTGCCGACTTCAACGATGATGAAAAACTTGGAAAAGGAAAAGATAAGGTTGACAGACTAAGCAACCTGATTGAAATTTTTGAAAATGAAGCCTTAGATTTTAGCGGAAATCGTGCTGAAAATGATGATTTACTCGGAGATGCATACGAATATTTGATGCGACACTTTGCAACCGAAAGCGGAAAAAGCAAAGGACAATTTTATACACCTTCCGAAGTTTCAAGAATAATGGCAAAAGTGATTGGAATTGATAAATCAAAAAGTCAATCCGACACAGTGTATGACCCAACTTGCGGTTCTGGTTCTTTGTTATTAAAAGCAGCCAACGAATCACCGCACGGACTTTCCATACAAGGTCAGGAAAATGATAATGCCACTCGTGCCTTAGCAGTTATGAATATGTGGCTACATGGAAATGTAGATTCTGTAATTGTTCAAGGTAATACACTTGCCAACCCATTATTTAAAGATGATACAACAGGCTTATTAAAAACCTTTGATTATGCAGTTGCAAATCCACCATTTAGTAATAAAAATTGGAGCAATGGACTTGATGCTGAAAACGATATTTACAAGCGATTTGAAGGCTTTGGAATTCCACCAAAGAAAAATGGCGATTATGCTTTTTTACTTCATTTTATAAAATCACTTAAAAGCAAAGGTAAAGGGGCAATCATTCTTCCTTTGGGTGTGTTGTTTAGAGGAAATGCAGAAGCTGGAATCCGCAAAAGTATTATTGACAGAGGTTATATAAAAGGAATTATTGGGTTGCCTGCAAACTTATTCTATGGAACAGGAATTGCCGCTTCAATTATCATTATCGACAAGGAAGATGCCGGACACAGAAAAGGCATTTTTATGATAGATGCAGGTAAAGGTTTTATAAAAGACGGCAACAAAAACCGATTGCGTGAGCAGGACATTCATCAAGTTGTTGATGTTTTCAATAAACAGTTACCTATTTCAAAATACAGCCGAATGGTTCCATTTTCTGAAATCAAGGGTGCAAAGAACGATTATAATCTGAATATTCCAAGATATATCGACAGTCAGGAAAATGAAGATATTCAGAATATTGAAGCACACTTAAAAGGTGGAATACCAAAACAAGACATAGAAGATTTGGAAAATTACTGGAAAGTTTATCCAAATTTAAAAAGTGAACTTTTTAAAAATGATGAATTATTAATGGTGAATGGTGAATTAAAACCACACGAGGGATATTTACAGTTGACCGTTGCTACATCTGATTTAAAAGACAAAATTTTCACACATCCCGACTTTATAGAATTTTCAAAAAAATCGAACACTATTTTTGATCGATGGAAACAAGGAACAATTTCGTATGCAAAAGAATTAAAAATTGGCGTTTTGCCAAAAGATGTAATTACTAAAATATCCGAAAAATTACTATCCGTTTATTCACAATTCACAACTCATAATTCACAATTAATAAACAAATATGATGTCTATCAGCACATGATGGATTACTGGGCAGAAACTATGCAAGATGATTTGTATGAGCTTACTGCTGATGGTTGGAAAGCAGGAAATGTTGTAACCCGAATTATCAAAAAAACAAAAAAGGCAGGTAAAGAAACTTCAAAAGAAGTTGCAGGAATTGAAGGACTTGAAGGACAATTAATCCCACCGAGTTTGATTATTCAGGAATATTTTGAAGCCGAACAAACAGCCATTGACAAACTGCAAAGTGAACAAGATACCGTTGCTTCTGAAATGGACGAATTGCGAGAAGAACATGGCGGAGATGAAGGCTTACTTACTGATGCCATGAATGACAAAGGCAATATCTCAAAAGCCACATTAAAGAAACGACAAAAAGATATAGGTAAACGAAATAGTGAAAATGCCGAAGAGTTTGATTTGCTAAAAGCTTATGAAAAGCTAATGGCAAAAGAGACCAAACTAAAAGCTGACATTAAAAAAGCATTGGCTGAACTGGAAGCGAAAATCATAAACCAATATCCAAAACTCAGCATTGAAGAAATAAAAACCATTGTGCTTGATAAAAAATGGATGGCAACAATGGAAGCCAAAATAAAAACAGAAATGGATGCCATTAGCCACCGACTGACCGAACGCATAAAAGAGTTGGCAGAACGCTACGAAACACCAATGCCAAAACTGACCAATGAAGTGGCTGACTTAACCAAGAAGGTTGAAAACCACCTTAAAAAAATGGGTTACGGGTTATGAAAAAAAATAAAATAAAACTATACGAAGATAATAAAATAAGAACACTTTGGGATAGTGATGCCGAAAAGTGGTATATATCTATTGTTGATGTGATTGCTGTTTTAACCGAAAGCAAGAACCCACAAGTATATTGGAGAGTTTTAAAAAAAAGACTTTTAAAAGAAGGCAATGAAACCGTTAC
>JAYEGO010000354.1:0-2815 GCA_034659155.1 Bacteroidota bacterium
GGTCTTTCATGTTTACATATCCGATAATATTATCAATTGACTCCTTAAAGATTAAAATTTTTGATAAGCCCGATTCAATGAAAATCTGCCTTAATTCCTCCACACTTGTAGTTTCATCAAGGGCAATAAGCTCAGTTCGTGGTATCATACATTCCCTGAGCTTTACCCTGGATAAATCAAGGGCATTCTGAAATATTTTCAAGCTGGAGTCCTCTTCCTGATCCAGGGCTGAATCCTCCTGAGCTTCATTTACAAGGTAATCCAAGTCAGGTTTCCCAAATACACGGTCATCAGATCCTTCAGTTAATTTTATCCTCATGAATACCCTAAGGATAATTCGGGATAACCAAATGGTGAATTTACTAATTGGATAAAAAATAAGGTAAAATATAAAAATGGGGATACTGAATATTTTCAGAAGACCATTTGCATTGATCCTGAAAATGGCTTTGGGAATAAATTCAGCAACAACCAGTATTAGTAATGTTGATATAATGGTTTGAATGACCAGAACAGATGTGTTAGAATTGGTGAATGTATGGATTACCGGCTCAAGAATCATGGCCATTATAATACCATAAACAACAAGGGCTATATTATTCCCGATTAACATCGTAACAATATATTGTCCCGGGTTTTCAGTATAAATAGAAAGAATCTGGGAAGTGAACCCTTCTTTTTTCTTGCTTAATTCCAGGCGAAGCTTATTTGAGGACACAAAAGCGATTTCCATGCCTGAAAAAAAAGCTGATAGAAACAAACTTATAAGAATGACTATTAAGTAGCTCAATGTATATTTATATTAAAGGATAAGTGTCCGCGAATACATTTATTCATTTTTTTTAAGCCTCCTAAAGTAATCAAGTGAGGCTTTTCTAACCTTGGGAGCTAACAATATAGCTGAGATCATAGTGGGAATAGCCATTATGGCATATACTCCATCAATAAGATTGATGATAACACTTAATGATGCTGTGGCACCCAAAATGATTGACACGATATAGAAATAATTATAGAGATATTGCTTCTCGGCACCAAATAAAAAACCAAATGATTTGGTTCCATAATAGGGAAAAGCAAACAAAGACGACATTGCAAAAAAGGTAATGCACAAAATTAAAATGTAATGTCCAATTCCCGGGATACCAATTTCAAAAGCCTTAAGTGTAAGTGTGATTCCATTTGTATCCGGATTCTTCCACACCCCGGTTACTATAATTGCAAGTGCAGTCATTGTGCAGATTATCATGGTATCAACTATAGGTTCTATCATTGCAACCAGTCCTTCCCTGACCGGTTCACTGGTTTTTGCTGCCCCATGGGCCATAGGAGCCGTACCAATACCCGCTTCATTTGAAAAGGAACCTCTCTTGATCCCTGTTATGATTAACTGGCCAAGGGCACCGCCCAAAACAGCTTTTCCTGAAAAGGCATCGGTAAAAATGAGTTTTAGGCCAGGAATGATCTCATTTGAATATGAAAAAAGAATTATCATTACAGCAATTACATAAAGAACTGCCATAAAAGGAACCAGCTTACTTGCCACCATTCCAATTCTTTTTATTCCACCAAAAATTACCAGGGAGGCAATGGATGTAATAATAATACCAGTTAATAAATTTGTGAAAAAAGATCCTGTAATTCCCAGATCAACAAGTACAATATCTCTAAGAGCTTGTGTATATTGATTAACCTGGAATACCGGGAGAACTCCTATCATGCCTGCAAGGGCAAATAAGATTGCCAGAAATTTCCAGTTTTTGCCTAAACCTTCCATGATCACATACATTGGGCCTCCCTGTAATGCTCCGGTACTGTCGCGACCGCGATACATAACTGCCAGAGTGCATGTAAAAAATTTAGTTGTAATACCAAAGAAAGCACTTATCCACATCCAGAAAATTGCTCCGGGTCCTCCTGTGGCAATAGCCACTGCAACCCCACTTACATTTCCCATACCAACTGTTGCCGAAAGAGCAGTGGAAAAAGCCTCAAAATGGTTGATTTGCCCAGGTTCGTCGGGGTTATCATATTTGCCGCGTATAATATTTATAGCATGACGAAAATATCTGAACGGGAGAAATCTGGAGTATAGTAAAAAGAAGAACCCACCTCCCAGCAATAGTATTATAAGAGGAGTCCCCCACATAAAATCACTAAATGCTGCAGTTATAAGTTCAAGTTTTTTCAAGTTTTTTTCTGTTTACCAAGATATCTTCTCAAAAAGTACATAAGGAAAGATACAGCAGAGATGATTAAGAGCATATTAGTATCAGTTTTTCCTTCTTTTTGAAAAGAGTATATCCAGGTTCCAAGACTTACAAATGCTATAAATAACCAAACCCATTCCATGAACTTCTGAAATTTCCCCAACTTTCTTGTGTGTGTTTTATTCCCTTCCATATTTAAAATAAAACGGATTGGATTACTATGGTAAAAATAGAATAAAAAAATGGGATTATGGTAAAGCTTAGTTGGTGTGATATATAGTACCTGTCATTTTCTTAATATTCCAGGTAGAAAATGTTTGATCTGCTTCAAATCCTTCTCCATGAATAACATCATTCATGGTTGTGATTTTTACAAATTTTGAGGAATAGATTTTTTCTGTTTTTTCATCCCAGAATAATAGTTCAGTATTCAGTATTTCTCCTTCAGAATTAACCACCACAACACTATCAGATGCTTCCCACAAATTGTCTTCTTCATGATAAATGGCATATTTGGAACTCATATAGGACTCTTCTTTTCCTTGCTTATTATAAAAATGCACCAGAATTCCCTGAGTGAAATAAATTTTCTTATTTACATCCTC
>JAYEGO010000355.1:0-2813 GCA_034659155.1 Bacteroidota bacterium
ACCTTAAAAATGAAAATATTTCAAGGAAGAAGGTTCATTTCGTTGGAAATGTAATGATTGATAGCTTGGTACGATATTTAGTTAAGATTAATTTTTCAACAATACTTTCTAGTATCTTTTCTTTTAAAATGCTTCCTCAAGAAGAGAGGAACCTTGGATTAGGAGACAAGTTAATAGTACCTGACTTTATCTTATCAACTTTTCACAGGCCTAGCAATGTGGATGATCTGAATATTTTAAAGGAACTTATTCTAATGCTTGGCTCTCTTGAATATCCAGTGATTTTTCCAGTTCATCCACGAACACGAAATAACCTAGAATTGGCCGGGTTATTGGGGTATTTGCCTTCGAATCTCATATTAACTGAACCTTTGGGTTATATTGATTTCCTAGCACTTATAAAGAATGCAACTCTTGTCATTACAGACAGTGGGGGGATCCAGGAGGAAACCACTTTTCTTGGTGTTCAATGCCTTACCGTAAGAAATAATACAGAAAGACCAGTAACAGTCGATCTAGGTACAAATCAGTTAATAGGAACTGATTTTAATATGGTTAAAAATGCAGCCCGGAAAGTATTATCCGGTAAAAGGAAACCCGGGAAAATTCCCGAACTTTGGGATGGTAAGGCTGCGGATAGGATTGTGGATGTAATTGTGAAGACTAAATTTTGAAGCGGAAAGATGTGAGGCGCTAAGGTGATGTATATTAACGATATAGGAATAGCGGTTAATTGATATTTCGAGTGTTAATTTGCAATAATGTTCCTATAGCTGGATGTTCATAAGTAGTTTAATTACCTATTGTACAATAAGATAAGATTAGTTATTTTTAAGAAAAAACCTCAAAAATGGTCTTATGCACCAAAAATCGAGATAATCTTAAAAAATCTTATTGAGAAGATGCAAAGAATCCGCGAATTTACCCTAGAAATCAACTTTAAATCTCCGCGCCAGGAATTTGCCCTTTATTGGGCTTCTTTTTTGCAGTCGGATATTAGTAAAATCTATACCACTATCCCTTGGGATGATTCTTCCTGTTTTCGTCATCGGGACACCCTAGCCGATTTTTACAGGATTTTACCCACCAGCTCTTGCTCTTCCGTCCACTCAAATGAGATGACTTCCCACTGATCGGTCTCTGGTATCTTGATCTTTATGGTATACATGGTTCTGGTAAGTTCAGCTACTCTGGCAGGGCTTAAGGGGATACTCTTTTCTGCCAGTCTTCTTTCAACCTCCTTATAGATGGTGTACGCAACAAAAGCAATGCATATGTGGGCATCAATTCTGCTACCGTTTCTGTGGTAGATGGGTCTGATTTTTAAATCTGTCTTCGAAATTCGAAATGCTTTTTCGATATGCCATAACTGGTTATAGTTCTTAATAATGTTTTTGGCTGTTAGCCTTGTATTGGTCAAGTACCCCTTGAGTCCATCCCATTTATTGTCTGCTTCGAACTTTTCGTAATTAATCTTGATTGAGATATCCCCCTCAAGTTGCAGGTATTTGTTGTATCCCCGGTTGTTAATATGACTCTTGGTGAGCTTCCCCTTGTTCAGATTCTTTTGTAAGCGTTTGAGGCCCCGCTCCCGGTTCTTCAGGTCCTTTTTAGCACGCTTCTCGCTGTAACTAACTATTAAGCGTAATCCATCTGGCATTTTAATAACGGTAGAGTCTCCATCTGCTAAAGACAGAGACAGGATCTTATCTTTTATCTCATTGCTTTCACTTTTTATCCTGGCTCCAAGAATAAATTCATATTGTCTGGATCTCAAATCCTTGATGTTCGGTATGGATAGTAACCCTGCATCAGCAATAACTATCGGTCTGACAAGATCAAATCGCTGCTGATAATGCTCCAGTACAGGAATAAGGGTGTGGCCTTCATATTTGTTTCCCTCAAAAAGCTCATAGCCGATAGGATAACCATTTGTCCCCACTAACAAACCAAGAAGAATCTGAGGATTTTGAGGCTTGCCATCTTTTGAAAACCCTGTAATCCGTAGATCATCCTCATCTGAAGACTCAAAGTACAGGGTGGTTATGTCATAGAATACTACTGAGATCTTCCCTCCCAATACTGATTTCGTGTAATCAAAAGCAATCTGCTCCACTTGATCCTTTAAACTCCTGTGAAGCGTATCCATAAATCGGTATACTTTGCTAATATCGATAGATATACCCTTGTATCGTTCCAGATAATCAACTGTCTTAAGTTTACTCCCAGGGGCTATCAAACGTGTGATCACTAAATGCCGAAATAGATCTTCTTTAATTGTACCAAAACCAATGTCATCAAAGATCTTCCCAAATATCTTTTCAGGACCATCAACTTGAACTTGGCTGGTCTTCACCCTTCTTAAGTGCCCAATAAACTCTTTGGTGCTATCACTCCAGAAATCAATACTGGTCTGTCCTATCAGGGCAGGTATGATCGCATAGGCTTTTCTTCGCAAATAGGCAATCTCTTCCGGATCAGAAGAGGATCCAACTGTCTTTGCAACGCGGTAATTCCCGCTGCTCTTGTCGATGATCTGTATACTCACCGTCCCGCTCTTGTTCTTTTTCTCCCGGACAAACATACCCACAAGATAGTGGGACACCAGAAAACATCAAAATCAAAGACCTAATCCGCAGATTAACAGCATCTTAAAAATTCACATTGTGGAGAGTGACGAAAACAGGAAAAGATCCTCAAAGAAATGAACGACGAGGGTAATGATTAATGTCTAATGATTAATGTCTAATGATTATTGAATAATGTATCCTGGAATTCTTTGATTTGTAGAATTTGTGATTTCTATTCCAAAT
>JAYEGO010000356.1:0-2810 GCA_034659155.1 Bacteroidota bacterium
GGAAGGAATCCACAATAGGGTTTTTAACTACAGTTGGTGATCCGCAGGGGAGGCCTGGCAGTTATACAGCCGGCCTTGATTTTACATACAAAACTTCTTCTTTTCGTGGGAATAAGAATTTTTTATTAGGAACCTGGGAACAAATACACGATTGCGCTGGACATTCAGTCCAAAGGGAGACTTGTTTGTTGTTTATAACCATAATATGTTAAATGAATTAAATGACCCTTGGGAATATAAGTCAAATCAACTGATATTGAAATTTACTTACGCAATTTGGTTATAGTTTTTATGCTTGTATCTTAGTAGTCGTTTATCTTAATAAAGAACAGACAAAACAGTTCAATTGCGTTTGCTTAATTTGTATTTATGACAGAAGAAATTCAATTACTTGCCATTACAGCTGCTTCCATAGCATTCTTGCATACCTTATTTGGCCCTGATCATTATTTGCCATTTATAGTTATGTCAAGGGCAGGCAAATGGTCTTTTGCGAAAACCATTTGGGTAACTATTGCAAGTGGAGTTGGACATGTTGTTAGTTCGGTAGTGCTTGGTTTTATTGGGATTGCTCTTGGTATTGGGGTTAATCGGATTTCTGGAATTGAATCTGGTAGAGGCAGCCTTGCTGCCTGGATTCTCATAGCCTTTGGTTTTACTTATATGATATGGGGCATTCGAAGGGTCTATCGAAATCGGAGCCATAGTCATATTCATGTCCATGAAGATGGCACCTATCATGATCATAATCATAAGCACCATAATGGCCATTCACATATTCATGCAGAAGAAAAATCAAGGAACTTAACTCCATGGATACTCTTCACTATTTTTGTTTTGGGTCCCTGCGAGCCTCTCATTCCAATTCTTATGTACCCTGCTGCAAAAAGTAACTTTGCGGGTTTATTATTAGTGACTGTGATCTTTGCAATAGTAACAATTACAACTATGCTTACTGTGGTAATTGTAGGATATTATGGAATTAATTTCATCCCCCTGGGTAAATTGGAGAAATATACTCATGCAATGGCCGGGGGCACAATACTCCTGAGTGGAATTGCTATTATTTTTTTGGGTTTATAAGTTCAATTGTCATTCACTTCGCTGTCATTCGATTGTTCTATCCCTACCAGGGTTAGAAATCGGTAATCCATGTTTCATGTAAATGAAACCATGAAATTGCATTATTCAGGGTGCTCATTTTAAAAACTATGGTGCTTAATCTTCCCGATTCCTTTTCACCACTTTGCCATTCTTCATAAGTGGCCATGAAATAATTATTAGATGCAATGCGTGGATTAAAGTTTTTAATACTTATCCTGAATGATTTTGGACGGATACCATAGGCATTCCAAAAACTTTCTGTAATTTCTTTCTTTGTCTTGCTCTCTCCATTCGGATCAATAATAATAAAATCAGGATCAAGTGCATTTGAGAACCTTTCAAATATAGTATCAGTTTTTTCTATTGAGGCATTCATCCATGCTTCGATAAACCTGTGCAAAGCCTCAATCTCCAATCTACAGAGATCAGCAAATTTATCATCAGATAACAATATTTTATTTTCAACATTCATTTTTCCAATTGCAATCTTCCACCAATCCACCAATCCACTACTCCATCTTCACATTTGACATTTGACCTCATTTTCACTCCTGCAAGGCTTCCTTCGCCTTCGCCTTCGCCTTCGCCTTCTTCCTACTTATGCACTCTTTTCACAAAATCATCAACTTCCGGAAGTCCCCCCTGGTATACAAGGTATCCGTTATAGGGTTCGCGATTAGTAATTTCATCATTTACAGGCCTTAGCATAAGTCGTTTTACTTCATCAGGATCGTTTGTTTGTCCAAGTATCCAGCTGAGTTTTACCCAGGCTACCTCCGGCAACATATTCCCGGCAGGAATAATTCCTTTAGCCATCATATCTCTTCCGGTATCGTAAACAAACATATGAACATAACCCCAGATGGTTTGCAAGGTCATATACATATGTACACCTTTCTTATGAGCCCTTTCTATTGCCGGGTATAGCTCCTTGTTTACATGGCCCAGTCCGGTTCCGACAAATATAATTCCCTTATACCCAATATCTGTTAATGCATCCAAAACATCAGGACTCATGCCCGGATAATAATACAACATGGTAACTTCCTTACTGAAATATGGCAGAATTTTTACCTTTTTATCCTGTCTTCTTTTGTTATATTCAGTTTTTATTGTGTGGATCTCTTTCCGGTTTACTCTTGCCAGAGGTGTATCTCCAATGGTACGGAAAGTTGATCTGTATGAAGAATGCATTTTCCTAACCCTGGTTCCTTTATGCAAGAGTCCATAATCATCGGAAGTTGGTCCAAACATACAAACCATTACTTCTGCAATGTCTGATTGTCCAGCAGCTTTCATTGCATGCATCAGGTTGAGTGCCGCATCTGAGCTGGGACGATCTGATGATCTCTGTGAGCCAACAAGGATTACAGGTACAGGTAGGTTCTGGCACATAAATGTGAGTGCTGCACCTGTATGATGAAGTGTGTCTGTGCCATGACCAATGACTATACCATCCACACCATTTTGAATTTCCTTACCAATAGCTTTGGCAAGAGAAATGTACTGCTTTGGCCCCATGTTTTCGCTGAATACTGCAAAGACTTTTTCTGTTTCCAGGTTGCAAATATCTGCAAGTTCAGGGACTGCTCCATACAGTTCTCCAGGTGAAAAAGCGGGGATCACTGCTCCGGTTCTGTAATCCAGGCGTGAAGCAATGGTTCCGCCAGTCCCAAATAGCTTGACCTTTGGGAGACCTGGTGTTT
>JAYEGO010000357.1:0-2805 GCA_034659155.1 Bacteroidota bacterium
AAATTCAGGCAGTTACAATGTTATGATTGGAAACAATACAGGTTTAAGTAACCTCTCGGGTATGAACAATGTATACCTGGGAACTTCAGCCGGACTTCTGAATAATGGAAATTCAAATGTTTTCATTGGATATAATGCCGGCAGGAACGCAAATGATATATCAGGCCAGCTTTTTATAGATAATTCTTCTACTGATATGCCTTTAATATATGGGAATTTTGATACAGACTACTTTAGAATTAACGGAACGCTGGAAGTAACCGAAGAGATTATTCCTTCAGACATTAGACTGAAAGAAAATATTGTACAGTTAGACCAGGTTTTACAAAAACTAGCTCACTTACGTGGCATATATTTCGACTGGAAAAAAATTGACGGACTGAACATCAAACTAAACGATAGAAGACAAATTGGGGTTATTGCACAGGAGGTAGAACAATATTTTCCTGAATTAGTTGCTGAAAATGAATTTGGCTATAAAGGTGTTGATTATTCAAAGCTCACTCCCATTCTGATAGAAGCTGTTAATGAGCAACAGGATATTATAGATAAGCAGCAGTCAGAGATTGATGAATTAAGTAAAATGATTAAGGAACTACAAGCTCTGTTTGATATGGTTTCGGATAAGGAATGAGTAAGATTTGGTCTAAAAGTCTAAACCTGTAAACTTTTTTTAGGACGATACACGGATGTTCGCAAGTAGCTTAATTGCCTATTGCACAATAAGATAAGATTTCTGCTATTGAAGTAGAAACCCCGAAAATGGTCGTAATCACCAAAAATCGGGGTAATCTTAAAAATATTTTGGACTAAAGTCCATATACACACATATCTTGCTTAACCCCGGCCTTCCAGGCCTGCCGGCAGGCAGGAAGGCCGGGGCTAGTTATCATGCTGCATAATAGGGCTTTAGCCCATCACCTTAATAGTTCAGGTAAAAAAAATGAATCCACATATTTGAATTTACCCATTTCAATATTTTTGCTTTACTCCTGAAATTCCCTAATTTAGTGTTCTTCAGTGAGTTCAAGGTCCGCTAATCTTAACGACAAAGTATTGCAGATTGCTCATCTCCCGCTCGCCCTTTAGAATAAGTTATGCTTTAAGAAGTAGTGACTACCTTTGGGCTGTGCTCTGTGCCCCAGACTCTCATCAATTCAGAAGAAGTCCATTCTCATCCACCTCGGGTTCTTTCTTTGGAGGATAATGTAGAGCCCCTTCAGTTTTTGCCACTATGGTAGCCACAGCAGAATCACCTGTTACATTAACCACCGTTCTTAACATATCAAGAGGACGGTCAATTCCCAGAATCAGGGCCAGGCCTTCAACTGGTAAACCCACTGCACTTAATACAATTATGAGCATAACAATACTGCCACCTGGAACTCCCGGAGAACCTATGGATGCAAGCAGTGCTGTTAACAATATCATCAGTAGCTGTCCGAATGTCAAATCAATTCCGAAAACCTGGGCAATAAACACTGCGGCAATAGCCTGGTAGGCACTTGTACCATCCATATTAATAGTTACTCCAATGGGCAATACAAAACTTGAAATTTCCTCTGCCACGCCAAGTTCTTTTTCCACCTGTTCTTTTGTTACCGGCAGGGTGGCGGCACTTGAACTGGTTGAAAAGGCAACCATCTGTGTAGGCAATATCGCCCTAAGAAATTCCCTTACTTTGATGCCTGTAATAATGCGCATCATGGTCGGGTAGAAAAAGAGGATAAGAATAAACAAGCCAATAACTACAGTAAGAGCATAAAGTCCCAGGGCTGCAAACAAATCCATATCGCCGCCAAAGTCCACAACCAGGCCGGCCATCAGGGCAAATACTCCATAGGGAGCAAACAGCATGATATGGTCAATGATCTTAAGTATGATATCATTCAGCCCGTTTATAAACCTGCGAACAGTTCGTATTTTCCTTCTCTTCAATGTTACCATAGCCACTCCAAATAGTATGGCAAAAAATATCACCTGCAACATTTTTGAGTTGTCGGAAGCGGCTTTCACAAAATTCTCAGGAACCATATCCACTATGATCTTCAAAGGCGACTCTTCTTTTTGGGCTGCAGCAGTCTCCTCCTTCTCTTGTATTGTATTCTTATATTTAGCTAAATATTCGGCCTTTTTATCTTCTGAAAAGGTATTTCCCGGATTGACAATATTAACCAGAACCAATCCCACAACTATGGCAAAAAGAGTTGTGCTTATATAAAGCCCTAAAGTTTTCAATCCTATCCTGGATAATTTTGCAATATTTTTCAAACTCGATATTCCTTTAACCAGGGATACAAATATCAGGGGGACAGCAATTAATTTTAATAAATTCAGAAATATTATGCCCCAGGGGCTGATCCAGTCGCTGGTAAATTTCTCGGCCCCAATAAATACTGCAACAATACCCCATATCATTCCCAGGGCCATTCCAATCATTATTCTCCAGATCAGAGGCAATTTAATCCAAAGCTTCCACATAGTGTTGGTTTTTTATTTGAAGAAAAGTTTGAAAAGCCAAATTTGGTAAAAATTTTTTACTTGTCTATTGTATTCTCAAAGAATTCGTAAAAAGACAGAGTATTATAATCCTGTTTTGTATAATTCCTGGCCAAAAATCAAAGTACTTATCATGCGCTTAATGCCATCATAATGAGAATAATTAAGCAGCTCCTAAGAGCATACGCGTCAACTTAAGAACCACCTCCCCCTGGCGAACATACTTATAGCTATCTATTTGTAATAAGGAAAAACAAATGATTTGCCTTATCAAATTGAATAATTCATTCGCCAGGGTAGAGGGTG
>JAYEGO010000358.1:0-11192 GCA_034659155.1 Bacteroidota bacterium
GTTTTCAAAACGATGCAAGCATCGGAGTATTATACTCATTTATCCCGATACGCTACACTATCGGGATTCGTTCAACTTACAAATTTCAATGCACTATGTTTTTGAAAATTGAGTTTCACGAATAAAAGCTTGTCGCCTGAACAGTAATACTTACACTTTCATATTTGAGGCACTAAACCTTTTCAGCAGAGAGGGAGCTGATTTCACTGAGCTACAAATTCCAGATTGAAAATAACTACTTTATGCTTTTTTTCAATTCATTCCATGCCAAAGCACTGGAACCTAATACTGCAGCATTTTTTTCTTCCAGTAAAGAAAACAAGACCTGAAAAGAATTCTTGAAAAAAACCGGTGTCTTTTTCTCAATCCATTTTTGTGTAGGATTCAATAAAAACTTTCCTGCCCTTGCCAGGCCACCAAAAAGAAATATTGCTTCAGGGCTGGAAAAAACAACAGTATTAACAATTGCCCTTGCCAAAACCTCACCGGTTTTTTCAAATGCCCTTAATGCAAGCGGGTCTCCTTTTTCAGCTGCTTCTGCAATAAGCCTGGAGTTAAATTCTTCAGGCTTGTATTTACTTAGAACTCCCGGGACAAATCCCTCTTCTATCAACTCTATAACAGTTCGGCAAATTCCTGTTGCCGAAACATAGGTTTCAAGACAGCCTTTCTGTCCACAACCACATAGGCGGCCATCAGGAAACATATTCATATGGCCCAATTCCCCGGCAAAACCACTATAACCATACAACAATTCACCATTTACAACAATCCCACTGCCCAGACCTGTTCCCAGGGTCAATACTATAAAATCTTTCATCTTCTGTGCTCCACCAAAAACCATTTCACCTACAGCTGCAGCATTGGCATCATTTGTTAATGTTATGGGAATATTATAGTAGTTTAACAATAGCTTTTTCAGGGGAGTAATTCCTTTCCATGGTAAATTTGGTGGGTTTTCTATGGTGCCCTGATAATAATTTGCATTCGGAGCTCCAATGCCAATTCCCAGCAACTTGAATTTTTCCCTGTTTGCATTTAGCAAGCTTTGTATGGCCAGATCCAATTCTGCAACAAATTTTGCAGCATCCGTAAATTTTGTTGTTGGCACTGTAGTAGTCTTATAAATCCTGCCCTGGAGATCTACAATCCCTATTACACTATTTGTACCCCCAATATCAATACCTATGGTAGTTTCAATCATATTTTTATGTGAGCCTTCTTGTTATTCTTCTTTGTGCCAGTTTCAATAATTGATTAGAAGCCTTTCTAAATTTAGAAATCAGGTGACCATGTTTTTTTAAATTCCCAGTTCGATCGAAGTTTTATTTCTTCAAAATAATATTTCACTTTTTCTGGTTGTTGTTTTTTTAACCAGGATCCCGTATCCCATTTTCCATTCTTGTTTTCGTCCAGTATTGCTTTAATGCGGTATGTTTTAGGTGGTAAAAATTGATAAGTCAGGGTGGTGTCATTCGAAATCAGGGTAGATTTTACTACCTGTTGTTTTTCATCTAATAGTTGTATTATTATATTCTCATTAATTTCTTCCATTTCAAACTCAAGGGTCCCATAATAATCTAATTTTCTTGTTTTAAAGCTGTATTTAAGACTGTCGTTTATTGTATGATACATATCGGTAATGGCATCCGGCAATAATTCTATTCGATAATCTGTATCTTCTTTCCAGTCAATATTAAAATATATATTTCTTATTCGTGTCCTGGAAAAAATCAGTTTGAAATCAACCTCTGTTTCAATAGAATCTTTTATAGCAAATATGGCTATTCGGTTTTCATCATAAGAATTTATGGGTGTTTGACTTAAACACAATAAGTTCCTGTTAAGCTCCATTCTATTTCCAGCACCCAAACTAAAGGTCAGAATTAATTTTGATTCGGCTTGCACAGCGGGCTTTGAGGTTTTACGTGATTTTGATTTGGGTTTAGTAAATCTGAAGCTTGTTGTATCTGTTAAGTATTTTCCTTTGTCTGCCCCCGAAAGAGGGAATTTAATAGATAAGTCAATAGATTCCTGGTTTATTAATGATGTGTCATTTAGCCAAATACCTATACTGTCACCTACTGTAAAAGACTCTTCAATATACCAGTTGGTTAAATCGGGCCTGCCTGGTAAAGAAAACATGGGTTTTTCCGATAAAGCTTCGTTAAACACCAGGAGAATGTTGTCTTTCCTGTGACGTGTAGTGCTAATAATATACTGATTTGGTAACTTTTCTTCAAATAGTTTAAGCTTATATTTTGGAGAAGAAATTTGAATGCTGTCAGAGATAATTACTGAGTCTCCATGAGTTTCCGGCCTTAATACAAGAATTGTGTCTAGAAAAGCAATGTTTTCAGGTGGATTATAAATATAGTTTTGATCTTCGTCTTGCAATGCAAAAACATTAAATTTCCCAACTTTCAGGTTGCTAAGAAAAAAATTCCCTTTTTCATTAGCTTTTGTTAAATACAGTGGTTTTTCAATATATATTGCCGAATCGGCTAAATTATCATAGAGCAATATATAAACATCTTTAGGAACTTCCAGATCATAAGCATTCATTACAACTCCTGATAAATTTAGCGAATCAAGGTTTGGTCCGGTAGAAAAGACAAATTGAAAATTTTCAATAGGATTGCTTTCATTATTATCTACAATAGAATTACCAAAATTCAGGGTGTAGGTTGTGTTTTTTGTAAGAGTGTCGTCCATTTTTATCTGAATTCCCTTTCCCTTCATTTTTATATCCGGCTTGGTTTTCATTGGAGGGGAAACTATCAGTTGATTGATGTTATCAAATCTGATGTATTCATCAAAAGAAATATCTATTACTTTATCTGTAAAGTTAACAGAGTAGTTTTGAGGACTGCTTTTTTGAATTTCGGGTGGTGTTTCATCTTTTGGTCCACCCGGCGGTGATGCAACCCTGGCACAATTTATGAACAGCAGCAATGGAATCCAAAATAGAATTATTTTGCCGGATGAATTAATCTGTTTCATGGGATTCACAAAAATTTATAATGCAAATATAAATGCAGAAATGGCAAATGGCAAATTGATTGTATGTCTGTCAAAATTTATTAGTGTCTGAAGAAGCATAACCCAGGATTAATAAAGATCATTAACCCGGAAAATGCTAAGAAAAATATTTTGTAGTTTTGAAGAAAATTAAAAATGATATTAAATTTTATTAATTGGAGTATAGATCCCGTAATGTTTCATATTGGCAATCATGAAATTCGCTGGTATGGCTTACTCTTTGCCGGGGGTTTCTTTTTTGGGTATCTTATTATGGGGAAATTTTTCAAGATCGAAAAGGTCCCGGAAATTCTTTTAGATAAAGTTACTCTTTATACCGCTGTTGGTACCATTGTGGGGGCAAGGTTGGGACATTGTTTATTTTATGAACCAGCTTATTATCTGAGTAACCCCATGGAGATTCTTAAAGTCTGGCATGGCGGACTTGCCAGTCATGGTGCTGCTATTGGAATTTTACTGGCTTTATGGTTGTTTTCTAAAAAGGTGCATAAACCTTATTTATGGACCATGGATCGCGTTGTAACTGTTGTGGCTCTTGCAGGTTTTCTAATAAGAATGGGGAATCTTATGAATTCCGAGATTTATGGCATTGAAACAAGTCTTCCCTGGGGTTTTATTTTTGAAAATAAGGGAGAAATTGTACCAAAGCACCCCACCCAAATTTATGAGGGCTTATCTTACCTTTTGATATTTGTTCTTCTCTATTGGATATATATGAAAAACAAAGGAAAAGTTTTAAACGGCTTGCTATTTGGTTTATTTCTTATTTTGGTTTTTACATCCCGGTTTATCATTGAATTTATCAAAGAGCCACAAGTAGGTTTTGAAGCAAATATGAGTTTAAATATGGGCCAATTACTTAGCATTCCTCTTGTTTTAGCTGGATTTACAATCTTGTTCTTTATATTTCGAAAAAGAAATCTGGCCAGAGAATCTTAATTTATTAATTGAGTTTTTAGTTTTTGTGGATTGATTTTTGTTTTCATTGTAAAATATGATGGATTATAGTAGTGTTCAATATCTCTCCAATCAATTTAAAAAAATTACTGGGGTGTCTGTTAGTGATTATAAAAAAGGATCGTCAAACTACAAAAAGTCGCTTTCTGACTTATCTGCCGAATAAAACATAACTCTTTTACCAAATTTTACACATGTTTTGAGGAATATCTTTATTAATTGCAGAGTCAAATACGATAATCAATTATTAATAAATATTTACATCTGATGAAAATTAAAAAAAATATTGCAGTAAGCGAGTCTGGATTTGTTTTTGATCCGTCTACCGGTGAATCATTTTCTCTTAACAAGGTTGGTTTAGAACTTGTAGAATTGTTAAAACAAGGTGAAGATTTTGACATAATTAAAAAGGAAATTCTTGAAAAATACGATGTAGATGAAATTTCCTTTGAAAAATATTATTATGATTTCATAAACAGCCTTAATCAAAATCAGTTACTTGAAGATTAGTTACATGCTTATTTTCTGGTTTTATTGAACCGGATATGAGTATAATTTCTGATGTTTTTTAAAGTACTGTAGATTAAACCAAAATGAACAAAACAAAAATTACTCTTGCTGCTACCGGCCTAAACAATACCGATAATCCTGGCCCCGGAATCCCTGTTATCAGGGCAATTCGTGAATCAAAGGAATTTGATGTGCGTGTTATTGGTCTTGCATACGAAACTCTTGAGCCAGGTATTTACATGAAAGATCTGGTTGATAAGGTATACGTGGTTCCTTATCCTTCAGAAGGATCTGAAGCCCTGATAGAAAGAATTGCCTATATAAACTCTATCGAAAACATTGATGTGCTTATACCAAATTTTGATGCAGAACTATATACATTTATGAAATCTGCCTCCACGCTTGAGAAAATAGGCATTCATACATTTCTTCCAACCATAGAACAATTTGATGAACGACACAAAGCGAACTTGCCGGAATTTGGAAAAAAATATAATCTAAAAGTTCCTAAAAGTGTTTCTCTAATAAAGCATAGTGAAATTGGTGAAATACGAAAAGAGTTTGAATATCCTGTAATGGTTAAGGGGAAATTTTATGATGCCTATGTTGCTTATAATGAAGAGCAGGTAAGAATGCATTTTAATAAAATAAGTGCTAAGTGGGGTTTTCCTGTTATTGTTCAGGAATTTGTTAAAGGCACTGAAGTGAATGTAGTTGCGCTGGGTGACGGAAAAGGAAACACCATTGGTGCTGTACCTATGAGAAAACAATATATTACTGATAAGGGAAAAGCCTGGGGGGGCGTTACGCTTGATGCTCCTGATATGTTGAAGCTTACTTATCATATCATTAAATCAACCCGGTGGAGGGGCGGCATGGAGCTAGAGCTAATTAGGACAAACAACAATGATTTATACCTAATCGAAATCAATCCACGAATTCCTGCCTGGGTTTATCTTGCGGTTGGAGCCGGACAAAATTTGCCAGAAGCTTTACTAAAATTGGCATTAGGCCAGGAAGTAAAACCATTTGAAAAATTTGACATAGGTAAAATTTTTATCCGGTATTCTTATGATATGATCATTGATTGGAATGACTTTGAAAAAATATCTACACTAGGAGAAATTTAAACAATAATAAATACAGATTATTTTAAATACAATATCATGGGAAAATTAATATTTGAACGGCCCTTCATTAAAAAATTAAGTTCAGGAATGCCCAGCAAGTTTGGGATGAAAACGCGAATGGAGCCAATTACGGAAGTTGATGAAATTGGTGTTAAAGAGCTAATTGAAAAATATGGGTCTCCTCTTTTTGTTATTTCTGAAAAAACAATCCGGAAAACCTATAAAACTGCAGAAAGGGCTTTTTCTACCCGTTACCCAAAAGTTCAATTTGCCTGGTCATACAAAACGAATTATCTGGATGCTGTGTGTAAGGTTTTTCATAATGAGGGTGCCTGGGCAGAAGTGGTATCCGGGTTTGAATATGAAAAAGCCTTGAGAAACAACAACCCCGGTGATCAAATAATTTTTAATGGTCCCGATAAATCAAGAAAAGATCTTGAGCTGGCAACGGCTAATGGCTCACTCATACACATTGATCATTTTGATGAACTGTATACTCTTATAGATCTTGCTGAAAAGTCGTCAAAAAAGCCAAAAGTTGCAATTCGCATCAATATGGACACTGGAATTTATCCACAATGGGATAGGTTTGGTTTTAATTATGAAAACGGAGAAGCCTGGGATGCCTTGAACAGGATAATGCTTAGTGGAAATCTTGATTTAGTTGGGCTTCACACCCATATTGGTACTTTCATATTATCTGCAGATGCATATGGTAAGGCAGCAGCAAAACTGGCAGATCTGGCTGTTTCTTTGGAAAGAAAATACGATCATGTCGTTAAGTATATTGATATGGGTGGCGGATTTGCTTCTAAAAGCAATTTAAAGGGAGCTTACCTTCCAGGATCAGACACCGTTCCCGGAATTGATGAGTATGCTGATTCTATTACTTCGGCCCTAATTAATTCTGCTATAAAGCCAGAAAATTTACCCTTACTTATACTTGAAACAGGTCGTGCATTAATAGACGAAGCTGGTTACCTCCTTGGAACTGTACTGGCTAATAAGCGTATGGCTGATGGAAGAAGATCAACTATACTGGATATTGGTGTAAACATATTGTTTACTGCCTTCTGGTATGACCACAACATTCGCCCCGCACAGTCATTTTCTGAACATGCTGAAGAAACTGCTATTTATGGCCCACTCTGTATGAATATTGATGTATTAAGAGAAGCGGTTGATTTTCCACCATTAAAAAAAGACGACCATGTTGTAATTAACAGGGTGGGTGCATACAACATGACTCAATGGATGCAGTTTATCACCATGAGACCTAACGTGGTAATGATAGATGAAAAAGGCAGTGTTCATGTTATTCGCAGAAATGAAACTATTGACGATCTGGTTTCACTTGAAAATTTACCTCCACATCTGAAATAATCAAAATATTAATGTATGAGTCTTGAGACAAAAGATATAAAAACACATTTTAAGGAATTTTCTGCCGGAATTTTAAATAGTTATTCCCAGGTGTTTTTTTCTGACAAAAAATTGTTTGCCGGTCTTTTGCTTATTGTAACCTTTATTGATTCATTTGCGGGTATATGTGGCTTGTTTTCTGTTCTGGTTACCAACGCCGTTTCTTATTGGTTTGGATTTGATAAACATCAAATCAATAAAGGGATGTACGGATTTAACAGCCTGTTGGTTGGCTTGGGCCTTGGTATTTATTTCTCGCCCGGATGGTTGTTGTTTTTTATACTCTTTATAGCGGCCCTGCTTACACTTTTTATTTCAGTATCTCTTGAGGGAATAATTGGTAAATATGCTCTTCCTTATCTTAGTATTTCTTTCATTCTCTCTTTTTGGATTGTTTCTCTTGCAACAAGAGAGTTTACTGCCCTGGGAATAAGCGAAAGGGGCATATACAGTCTTAATGAAATGTATGTAATTGGTGGGAAGGAGTTGGTTCAATTATATCAATGGTGGAATTCTATCTATATTCCATTGTCTGTGAAGACCTATTTTATA
Organism: Bacteroidota bacterium; assembly: GCA_034659155.1. Classification (GTDB taxonomy): domain Bacteria; phylum Bacteroidota; class Bacteroidia; order Bacteroidales; family VadinHA17; genus JAYEGO01. Next base: position 7,614 of record JAYEGO010000358.1, read on the forward strand.
TCCCTGGGTGCAATTTTTTTTCAATTTAATGTTTTGTCAGGGATCTTAATCGCTATCGGTCTTTTATATTATTCAAGAATTGCATTTTCTTTAAGCATTTTAGGATTTTATTCTGCTTATCTTTTTTACTTTTTAATTGGAGCCAATATTACTGAGCTTAGTTACAGTTATATTGGTTTTAATTTTATTTTGACATCCATTGCTATTGGCGGTTTCTTTATTATTCCTTCAAGACTTTCATATTTGTGGACCATAATTTTAATGCCCATGGTGGTCATTTTAGTAGTTAGTTTAAACAGGCTTTTCATAAACTTTGGACTTCCTATTTATTCATTACCATTTAATGTGGTGGTTTTATTATTTCTATACATATTAAAGTTTCGTGTTGTAGCAAAAGATTCTTTGGCAGAAGTATTTATTCAACAAAACTCTCCCGAGAAGAATTTTTATTCATTTCGAAATTATCTTTCCCGGTTTAAGCATAAAACATCCATTTCTCTACAGCTGCCATTTTATGGTGAGTGGCAGGTAACTCAAGCACATAATGGAGAGCATACACATAAAGGTTTATGGCAACACGCCTGGGATTTTATGATCCAGGATGAAGATCAAAAAACGCATGATAATGATGGCGATTTCCTCGAAGACTACTATTGTTACGGGAAAGCGGTAGTAGCTCCTGCCGATGGCTATGTTGATAATTTGATTGATAATGTTCCTGACAACATAATTGGAGAAGTTGATATAAAAAATAACTGGGGTAATACCATTGTCATTAGACACACTGACCACCTATATACAAAACTATCACATCTTGTTCCTGAATCCTTTACTGTAAAAAGAGGGGATAAGGTTGTGGCTGGACAGGTTATTGGAAAATGTGGAAATTCTGGAAGATCTCCATACCCGCATTTACATTTTCAAGTTCAGGCTACTCCATTTATTGGATCTCCTACTATTGATTATCCAATTGGTCATTATCTTCTTAAAGAGGAAGCCGGAAAAACTTTATTTTCCTTTTCCCGACCACAATTAAACGATGTTATTTCTAATATTTCGGTTACCCCGCTTCTTCAAAAAGCATTTCATTTAATTCCCGGAAAAATGTTTTCCTGGCAAATTGATAATGGAATTGAGAAGGCAAAGGCAAGGTGGGAAATTAAAACCAATGCTTATAATCAAACATATATTGAATGTCTTGAGACCAAATCGCAAGCATTTTTTGAAGAAGATGGTGCTTTGCTATTCTTTACACACTTCAAAGGAAATAAAAGCTCCTTATTATACTATTTCTATCTCGCAGCCTATAAAATACAAACCGGATATTACCAGGATCTTGAATTGCATGACCAATATCCCTTAAACCACATTTTCAGAAAAAAGATATTATTCCTTCAGGACTTTTTTGCTCCATTTTTCCTGTTTCTTCGTGCAGAATTTACTGTCAAATACTCTAAAATAGACAATAACTTATCTCCTGGTTTAATTAGCCTTAATTCATCATCTAAACGCTTTATTGGAAAACGTCTTTTTAAAGAGACAAAATTCAAATTTCAAATAGATAATTCCGGTATTCAGTCTTTTAAAATATATATAGGAGGAACTCAAATAAATGCCACATGTTCAAATTAACCTTAATATTGGCATTTGTTTTTCTTTGTCCTGGTTTTACATACGGTCAGAATACAAATGAAGTGTGGAATCCCGAAAAAAAAACATTTAGTCTATACAAAGAGCGTAATTGGTCAGAGCTTATTTTTTGGGGGAAGAAAGCAATAAATGAAGGAAATGATTACTTCTACTTAAGAATGCGGCTCGGTATTGCCTTTTATGAAAGAAAAAATTATCACAGGGCATTGATTCATTTTAAGAAGGCTGCCGAATTCAATGATAAGGATTCGTATTTACTCGAGTACCTGTATTTTGCCAATCTCTTTTCCGGAAGAGAAAAAGCCGCTCTGGATGTAACAAGAAAATTTCCTCCAACCAAGACAAAAAAATATATTACCGGGCGAATACCAAAATTCAAAATTGGTGGCCTGGGTATGCAATATTACCAGGGCAGTCTCAAAACAGATGTGGATTTAATTAATAGCATCGATGATCCCTCACTGGATGGATACCAGGTATTTACAAACAATTCTCTAAAATTCCATCTGGGATTTAATCATTTAGCCTCCAGAAGATTTAATTTATATTATCAATATGGTTTGTTTATTGATAATCGATTTACATATTACCAGGATAATATGAATGCATATTATTTTACTTCTCAAAAAATATATGAACATCATTTATTTATGTTGGGGGGTATTTATCTTGGTAAGGATTTTAATTTATATGGTTCAGTGCATTATATTCCCGGAAAAATACCTGAATACTATTCAGGTGCGGGATTTTCAACTTCTTATGTACCTGCATACAAATACAATGATTTTACTGGTTCTTTGTTTCTATCCAAAGAATTTCCTTACATAACAATTGATGGTTCTGCTTCATTCTCTTACCTTAATTTTGGTAAATATATTCAGGAGGGAGCCTCTATTACATTTTTTCCTCTCGGAAACTTAAATCTATATCTTAAGGGTGGATACTATTGGCAACAAGAAATTTTTAATGCCAAAATGTATAAGAAAGGAACACATGTAGAGTATAAGGCTGGTTTTAGAGTGTTTAACCCACTTTGGTTTGAGTTTGGGGGCTCCTCCGGAGATTTGCACTATACGGTTTCTCAATTAGGATGGCAGGTATTTAATGGGCCTAATCCTTCAGATATTCTTCTTACCGGATCTATAATTATTCCCTTCAATGAAGATCAAACAATTTTTTCTTTAAACTATAATTATATAAATTCAATCAGTAGTTTTGTTTCTGATGATCCATTACAAGCAGACCTGAACTCAAAAACTTATTATATTTATTCAATTTATGGAGGTTTATCATGGAAATTTTAAGTAAGTATTTTCGCACATTTATTTTTCTGGCTTTGTTGACCACCACTTCATTTGCCCAGGATTATTCTAAACAAATCAAGGCCTTTCAGGAAAGTTACCTGCAGGAAGCTGCCGGTGAAATTCAAAAATCTGTTGATGTTTTAAAAGATATTTATGATGAAAATTCTTATGAAATAAACTTAAGGCTTGGTTGGTTAAGTTATCAACTTGGGTTATTCAGTGAATCAATGGCCTACTATAGCAAGGCAATAATTTTAAAGCCCCTTTCCATTGAAGCAAAGTTTGGTTATGTTTATCCGGCATCTGCTGCAGGAAACTGGAATCACACTATTAAACAATACAAGGATATTCTTGAAATTTGCCCGAACAATTCCGTTGCAAACCATCGTTTGGGATTAATCTATTATGGACGTGAAGAATATTCTGTAGCTTATAAATATTTTGAAAAAGTTGTAAATCTATTTCCTTTCGATTATGATGCATTGATTATGTTTGGCTGGACAAATTATAAGCTTCATCGTGTTCGGGAAGCTCGTATTTTATTTCAAAAAGCTCTTTTACATACACCTGGAGGGTCTTCAGCTATCGAAGGTTTAGAACAAATAAAATGAACTACCTCGTAGCA
>JAYEGO010000359.1:0-2803 GCA_034659155.1 Bacteroidota bacterium
CCTGGTTTATTATATATTTTACCACCTTATCTATATTATTACGTCCCTATGGGACTTTGTTATGATGGTATTCTGTTTTCTATAAATATATAGTCACTACGGGACAATCTTGAGTTTGATTTAATAAATACCCCACTAACTTTGCACAAAATATTTAATCTATTCAGAACATTTCGTTCTGTTCAAATAAACCTCGATGATCTAATTTTTCATACTCATGTAACTTTTTTAAAAAAGAGCAATTATATTCATAAACCTATGGAAAATTTAAGTCAATTAAAAATAGATGAATCTAAAAAATTACCTAAAATATCAATTGTTTAATTTAATGCTTAAATTTGAAGGTACTGTATTTTCACACTTAATCTATATCATTATTTCAAAGTTACTTTGCACCCAAAGGGCCACCTCTGAAAAGCCGCTCGTGAGCTTTGATCCCCTGTCGGGTTTCAAAGGTTCCAATATTCTCCCGAAAAATAAAAAATCTTCGATTTTTGTAATTTTTCGAGGATCCTCGAAAATCTATTTCGGCTCTGCCGAAAGATTTTCGGGACATCATTCCATTATTCCAATATTCCATAATCATTACACTGAAAAAGTAATATACAGCTATAAAATTTTATAAATATTAATCCCCTAAACCAACCCTTGTACACCATCATAGACATAGAAACCACCGGCGGACGGCCTCAATTCGATAAAATTACCGAAATAGCCATTTATGTCCATGATGGAAATAAGATCACGGATAAATTTGAGAGTCTGGTCAATCCCGAGCAAACCATCCCCTACTTTATTACAGGTCTTACCGGGATCACTAACGAAATGGTTGAGGATGCACCAAGGTTTTATGAGCTGGCAAAAACGATAATCGAACTAACAGAAGGAAATGTTTTTGTTGCCCACAATGCCAGTTTTGATTATGGCTTTATTCGGGAAGAATTTAAGAACCTGGGATATACCTTCAAACGTGATATTCTGGATACGGTAAAATTAAGCAGGCGTCTTATCCCGGGATTAAGATCATACAGCCTGGGGAAACTCTGTGATGAAGTAAACATTCAAATTAAGGACCGGCATCGCGCAGCAGGGGATGCCCTGGCTACTGTAAAACTATTTGAACTGTTGTTAAGTCTTGACCAGAGCAAAAAGTTATTTCAAAAACAGGCCCTCCCCGACCTGCATCCTATGCTCAAGCATGAAACCATTCAAAATCTTCCTGAAGAAGCCGGAGTATATTATTTCTCCGATGAGAATATGGAGTTGCTATATATTGGAAAGAGTAAAAACATTCATCAGAGAGTTCTAAATCACCTTGCCAATAGATCAAGCAGAAAAACGATTGAGATGCGTGATCGTATAGCTTCTATTGATTATGAGTTAACCGGTAGTGATCTGATAGCATGTTTGCTGGAATCCTATGAAATAAAGCTAAACAAACCGGTATATAACAGGGCTCAAAGAAGAGAGTCAAGCTATTCAGGCATATTTGCTGATTATGATAAAAAAGGCTACTTAAAATTTAAGATCGGAAAGAATCATGCAGATCATCCTCTTGCCAGCTTTTCATCTGTAGAAAAAGCCAGGAATCATATAAGCCGGTTAAGTCATGACCACAATCTTTGCCAGAAACTCACAGGCCTATATGAAACAAGTGGTCCATGTTTTCAGCATCAGATTGGTATTTGTGCAGGGGCATGCATTGGAAAAGAAACTCCACAATCATATAATATACGAGCCGAGAAAGCGAGAAAATCATTTGAATATGAACACCGGGATTTTCTGCTTTTTAACAAAGGCAGAACAAAAGATGAAAAATCAGTTGTAAAAGTAGAGAATGGGAAATATATGGGCTACGGTTACTTTCATCCGGATGACACCGGAAATAATTTGGAATTGATTCAGGATAGCATTAAGAATTTTCCGGATAACAGGGATATCCAGTCAATAATCAAACGATTTATTAGAAAAAATGATATTGAAAAAATTGTTCTTTTATAGATATTTCACCTGTTTTCATCACTCTTGTGTAAAACATTCATAATTCTTTGATATTCAACTTGTTTTTGCTAATTTAGGTTCTGCATTGCAGAAAACAAATAGAAAAAGGCTATGTCCCCCTTGAGGGGGTCACCGTAGGTGGGGGGTGGAAAAAATAGGATTTAATTGTTATATATGCAACCGGCGGGACCTAATAATAATTGGCATTACAACCATAAACTCAGGCCTTTGGCACGAGCATTACGTAGGAATATGACCAAGTATTTAAGGATTCCTGATTTGATTATAGACCCCACATGTTTGGCTACCTCGTAGAGGTTAAACAATTTAGTACTTTTAACCATTATAGTCATTCTTTATTAGATAGTAGTGAATTATTAAATAATAAAAACGTTTCAAATTGGTTATAGCGCAACCCGCCATTGAGATCCTGGGCATCCAAATAAATGAACCTGTAACTACAGTTACCGACCTCATTGTTTCAGCAGTTTGCTTTTATGCTTTTTTTAAGCTCAGGAAAATATCAGGAAAAGAAAAGCTACATCAATACCTTAAATACTATTTCTTGACTATGGGAATGGCCACAGCCATTGGGGGTATTATTGGACATGGCTTCATGTATATGTTTACATTTTACTGGAAACTCCCGGGATGGTGGCTAAGCATGGTGGCCATCAATTTAATTGAAAGATCTGTAATTTACTATGCAAGAAGGTTCATCAGTGAGAAGGCAGGTCGCTTCTTTGCATGGCTGAATATGATTGAGTTACTTACGTTTATGGCACTCACTTTCTCAACACTG
>JAYEGO010000360.1:0-2800 GCA_034659155.1 Bacteroidota bacterium
TAACTTGTAATTAAGGAACCTGAAGGATATGAAGCAAGATCAGGAAAATATTCAGAATTTTCAACTTTTGCAATTGGATGAATTTGCAGCTGATCCCAATTGATGGACTGAAAAATATCTCCCTGTCTGTGATACTGTACAATATTTCCTTTTGAGTCATACTCATCAAAATATAGCTTTATCTGATAATTGTCTCCCTCCAGCAATTCTATACTTTCAGGAAAAACCTTATTCCCATCGAAAAAGCCATAATTTGTCCTGGATCCTTTTACCCTAATACTATTCCTGAATGTTTCAGTGATTGTAGGTGTTCCAATTACATGCTTCTGCACCAGAGCCTCCAATTCAGGTTCCTGACTCCCTGAAATATCTTGAGGATAGCTGTATTCGGTAACAATATTATTACTATCACTATCCCATGTTTCACTTTTTCTAAGCTGAAGATGAATGGTATCATATGTATATTTTTGGACAGTAATTAATGGGTTTTTTCCATCCGGATCATAATTTATTTCTTCCTTTTGAAGCATTATATTCCATCCGGCAGGCATGTAATACTTTTCAAAGAAAAAGGAATTATTCTGACCAGGAGTTTTTTGTACAACCCTGAGTCCTGGGACAAAATATTGGTTTTGTGATTTATCTAATAAATTCTTTTCAATGGGATAATTCGGAATTTTTTCACGCAAATTATAATCAAATATTTCTTTCTTCTGAAGTATTCCATCCTCACTGAAAAACAGCTTTTCTTTTAATAAACCCCTTTCCCAATCATAGGATACTACAGGTGGATATGGAAACTTATTTGATGATATATCAGGATAATCAAGGCTGGAGGTATATTTCATAATAGTTTTACCGGCACCGGGTTTTGAAACAGACACCTGGCTATATCCAATATGAGAACCCGATGTATTACCCTGATCTGCCTTCCCAAAGGAATAGAGGTTCATTCCAATATTGAAATTAGAATTAAAACTATTTCCCAGGTAATAAAACTCTTCAGGAACATCATAATACAAGGGATAGTTCATTAAAACACCACTCGATCTTTGCAGTCCGTCTTCCTGAATAACATAATCGAATTTTGTAATATCAAGAGTATCTGATTCATTGTCTAATTCAAGTATTTGAGCAACCCTCAGTCCTCCTGCCAAAGCATAGGGGTATATTTCCCTGAGCTTCTTAATATTAATCCCTATAAGTCCAAATTCAGAGTCAATCCTGGGTGTAAATTCCATTATATACTGCCCGGGGGAAAGTTCAATTACTGCCTCTCCAATATATTCATATTCCTTATTTTCGTCGTTCCATTGAATCAAATCATCACCGTAATATGATCTGGAAAAAACCTCCAGTTCAGGATTTCCAATCTTGCTTATTTTAACACTGCTAAGCGGGTTCTCTAAACCAACACTTGATGTGCGGTTTGGATGTATTACAGATCGAAATGAGAAACTTATCTGAACCAGGGGGTAGTCCATTTCACCCAGGCTGAACATTATAGAGTCATGTACGCTTATGTTATCCAGGAACTTCCTTGCTCCAGCGTTATAGGATGCCTGTTCATAATCTTTTGAAAATATCATATGCCAGGTATCATCAAGAGAGCCTTCTTTAACATCAACAATCATCCTGATAAAATCATCGGAATGTGCAGCATATGTACATAGCTCATATTCCCCTGCGGGCAACCATTGCTTGTAAAATGCTTCATAACCTCCTGTACTTTCATTATGAGTTTTGAAGTCATATACAAACAAAGTATCCCCCTGTGAATCTGGTGCCGGAAGAGTCTTAATATACACCATGGAAAGGTCACTGGGCTCCTGGTCATGCAGGTCTTTATAACTTCCTTCATTGATATAAAACAGGGGAAGGATCTGAATTTCCTGGGCCACCTTGATATTGATTGTTTTTTTTACCGTCCCCATATCAGATTCAACTGAAATACGCCGGGCTTGTGCAGGCCTGGTTATAAATCCAAAATCATGACTTTCGTATTCAAAAATGGTACTCCCTCCGGTTGGATATACTATCCGTTCCAGTATCCCTGCTTTCATCTTTTCAGGATCAGGTTCTCTATGGGCACCATCATATTCCCATGTTCTTTCATCTAGATATGGAACATTAAGATTGATCATTGAAAGTTCTTCGAAACTTGCAGCTCCATACTGATCAATATATGGGTTTAGTCCTGTAGGGCTATGGCTATTCCTCACAAGCACTGCAGAAACCAGATGCTCATTGGCTGCTCCGTTATAATAGCCCCAATGATCGCGTGAAAATGACCCCCTTGGAGGCATGGGAGTATTATTATAGAAAAACATTGTCGGAGGCCTGGAAGTTTCCAAAACTGCAGGCAGATCATGAATCATATCCAGGCGAAGACGAAAGCAGGGAGGCAGGAAATCCTCAGCTGTACCACACCCCACGGAAGGGAAAAAACTATAATCCAGTTTAAAAATCTTTTCCAGGGCTCCATCATAATTATTATAAACTTTTATCTCCCTTAGACAGCTTATACTTCCACCAATATACGGATATAAATCCTCCTTATGAAGCTCTATTGTCTCCCTTGGAGATATGATCCTGCTAAGGTATTTCCCATCAATATGTTGTTCTGAATAATTCATCATTTCATCCCAACCAGGGTCATTACCTGATATTTTTTTCTGGGGAACAGAATACTTTACATTGCGCGAATAATCCGAATATTCAAAATTGTAAACATCTTCATCGTAGGCAGTATGTACTGACAAAAGATACCAGGAAGAGATATGTTCTGCATTAATAGAAA
>JAYEGO010000361.1:0-2794 GCA_034659155.1 Bacteroidota bacterium
ATCCTTGGTATTTTCATTCCATTATTACCCACAACACCATTTCTCTTACTATCAGCAGCCTTGTATGCACGAAGTTCTGAACGGTTTTATAATTGGCTTATTAATAATAAATGGCTGGGAAGATATATCCGGGATTACCGTGAGGGCAGGGGCATACCCCTGGCAGCAAAAATTGTTTCCATCACACTGCTCTGGATTACTATTGGCTATGCCACATTTTATCTAATTAACCCGGTGTGGTTTCGAATATTATTATTGCTGATAGCACTTATTGTATGCATACACCTTTTATTTTTACCCACCAGGCAAAGATGAATTTTGTTTTCTTAATTGTATTATATTTGTAAACTTCAGGAAGTTATTAGCGGGAGTAGCTCAGGGGTAGAGCATCAGCTTCCCAAGCTGAGGGTCGGGAGTTCGAATCTCCTTTCCCGCTCAAAATATAAACTTAATCGTGGTGGGATTACAAAATTATCCTATGAGAAATTCTCTTTTCTTATACCTTTTTCTCCTTTTCCCAGGCCTCCTTTCAGGTCAGATCATTGATGATGAAGCCAACAAATGCGGTATTGCCGACCTGAAAACTAAAGCGTTTTTACTGCAGGAGTTGGGTGATCACTGGGGCTATGGTTATGATGATCTGCTGAATGATCTTGATATCTGGAGCAACAGCGGATATGTCCTTGTTGATTCAATAGGAAAAAGTACCCTGGGAAGGGAAATGTACGAACTTACTATTACAGATAACAGTATCCCAGATGAAGATAAGCACAGGATATACATACATGCAAGGACACATCCGGGGGAGGTTCAGTCGACCTGGGTAACCAATGAGATTATTAATTACCTTTTGGGTAACGAGGAGTTTAGTGATTCCATGAAGAGTGGCTACATTTTTCACATTACTCCAATGTACAATCCCGATGGTGTGGAACTTGAGTATCCAAGGGAAAATGCAAATGGAATCGACATTGAAAGTAACTGGGGTGCTGCAGTTCCCGAGGATGAAGTGTTGAATCTCAGGTCCCGTTTTGCAGAGCTGATGCTTGAGGATAACCCGGTTGAAATTGCGCTGAATATGCATTCTGCTTATGCATGCAAACGCTATTTCGTTTATCATCATGCAAATGGGACCTCGACATTGTATTCAAACATGGAGAAAGAATTCATTGGAGCAGTCTGGAACCATTTCCCTGATGGCATTGAGCCATATAATTATTATGTGAGCTGGACGGGCGGAACTCCCGATAAATACCCGGAAAGTTGGTGGTGGATGAATTATGCCGAGGATGTTATGGCTTTGACCTATGAAGATATGAATTGTTCTTCAGCTGGCTCATATGATAAAACAGCCCTCGCCATTCTTCATGGGATCTCCGATTATCTTGAGATTATAACTTCTGCTGGCTACAGTATGCCTGAAGATATCTCAATGGATATACGGGCATACCCTAATCCGTTCTCAGACCAGGTATTCATTGAATGGGACCCTGTTAAAGATCTGAAATCGGCATATATTACCGATATGTTAGGTCGCCTGGTATATCAGCTACCTGCAGGGAGTGCGTATAATGGCAAGCTAAGCTGGAACAGCATTGATCGTAATGGTATTAAGGTTCCAGGAGGTATCTATTTTCTCAATATGATATTTGAGGATAGGATTAAGAGTGTTAAGCTGGTTAAGCAATAATAGAATATGAACTTATGAACCAAAATTAATAATATGACAAATTCAGACAGGAACTCAAGACGCGCATTTTTGCGCAAGATGATTGCTGCCGGAACGGTAGCCGGACTTGCTCCATACATAAATCCACTCGATCTGCTTGCAGCTCAAAAGAAAGGAATATTACCCAAGCGTCCCCTTGGAAAAACCGGCCATATGGTAGGCATCTTCAGCCTTGGTGGACAGGCTACCATCGAAACCATTGGTAAAGAAGATAAGGCTGTTGAGATCATTAACAGGGCAATTGACCTTGGAATCAATTATATTGACACTGCTGCAGCCTATGGTCGTGCCACGGATACCATTCCAAAGAGCGAAGCAATGGGAACCAGTGAGAAAAATTTCGGACCGGTTATGAAGTATCGCAGGGATGAAGTTTTCCTGGCATCTAAAACCCATGATCGTAGTTACGACGGATCTATGCGACTGCTGGAGAAGAGTCTTAAGAACCTGCAAACAGACCATCTCGACTTATGGCAGGTGCATAATGTAAAACTCAGGGAAGCGGATAATCTTGACCGTTTCTTTGCGGATGATGGAGTTATGAAAGCCATGCAAAAGGCCAAAGATGAAAAAATGGTTAGATTTATTGGTTGTACAGGCCACGAAGATCCGGATGTTTTAAGGGACCTTATTGAGCGTTTCCCGTTTGACAATTGCCTGATGGCTATTAATGCTGCAGATAAACACCATGATCCGTTTATTGAGAAATTACTGCCAGCTACAGTTGAAAAACAGATGGGGATTGTGGGCATGAAAATCCCTGCACGCGACAGGATTTTCAGCAATGGAGGAATTATTACTATGAAGCAGGCTATGGATTACGTGCTAACTCTTCCTGTTAGTACAGTAATAGTGGGTATTGACGAAATAGCCGAGCTCGAGGAAAATGTTCAGATCGCTAAAGATTTTGTGCCTCTTACTGCCGATCAAATGCTGGAACTGGAAGATCTGACGAAGCCCCACTATAAAGAACTTTCCTTCTTTAAAGGCTTGTCTGACTGGCCACCGGAATGGTAAAAGCCAGAAAGCAATAGAATTTAAACTCCAGACAAAATCTGGAGTTTT
>JAYEGO010000362.1:0-2779 GCA_034659155.1 Bacteroidota bacterium
GTCTCCTGTACGCAACCACCCATCTTTATTCAATACCGATTCTGTTGCTTCTGTGTTTTTATAGTAGCCTTTCATTACATTATCTCCCTTAACCATAATTTCACCTACAATATTTTCAGGATCATCTGAATCAATCTTTACTTCCAGGGTATCTACAGTTTTCCCACAAGATTCCGGTCTGTGTGCATTCCAGGGTGCATAGCTAATTAGTGGGGCACATTCCGTCATTCCATATCCAATAGTAAAAGGAAATTTAATTTGCATAAAAAACTTTTCTGCATCCTGATTGAAGGCTGCACCTCCCAGGATTAATTCCCTAAATTGTCCGCCAAACACAGCTGATATTTTTTTATTAATACTTTTAAAAATAATTTGCCTGAGACCCGGTATTTTAAGCAGGGTTTTCATTATTGGTTTTTTAATTGTTGGAACCAATTTGTTCTTATAAATTTTTTCCATCAATAAGGGAACCAGTAAAATTAATCTCGGTTGAATTTCGGCATATGCCTGTGTTAGTACCGGCAGGGAAGGAATTTTTGTAAGAAACGTAATATGACAACCCAGTGTAAATGGGAACAAAAAGTCAAAAACCATCCCAAACACATGTGCAATTGTCAGCAGGGAAAGAATTGGGTCGCCGGGATTCAGGGGCATGTGACGATGTGCAAAGCGAATATTTGCTGCCAGGCTGTTGTGCGACAACATTACTCCCTTTGAAAAGCCTGTTGTTCCGGAAGTGTAACTGATTACAGCAAGATCGTCTTTTTTCATTTCCTGAAAATTTATCTCCTCCGGTTTAATACCATTTGGGAACTTCTCTTTGAATAGCTCTTTGCTGGTATTCTTTATATCCCCTGCCGTAAGAGATGTAAAATCCTCAACTGAAAATGCCGATTTAAGCCCTTTCATTTTTTTGATATTTAATGTTTTCCACACAGACTCAGAAGAAAATAGTAGCTTTGCGTCAGAGTGTGTTACAATGTTATGAATATCCTTGGGTCTAAAATCTGATAATATCGGTACAATAACCCCCCCGTAACTAACTACAGCAAGAAAAATTACAGCCCAATTTGCAGAATTATTTGAAATCAGGGCAATTTTGTCTCCTTTTTGAATACCATTTTCGTCAAAAAACAAGTGGAGCCCTGTAATTAATTCTCCTACTTCAGAGTAGCTATACGGCTTTCCCTTATAATCAGAAAGAGCTGAAATATTCCAATTATTCTTAATACTGTTTTCTACGTATTCCAATAAATTTTCTTGAATCATGAGATTAATTTCTAATTAAAAATCAAAAAACTTGTAAAAAATCTAACAAGTAAAACTATAATTAAAAAATGCACGAAACTTAAAGTATAATTGTAGGCGGTTCTTCCTGAATGTATTTTCCTTCTTAAAAGCATGGCAGTTGTAGGAAATAAACCGGCACCAATAGCAAGAGCAAAGCGAAATTCATCAAAATATTCCTGAAGATTTTTTTCTGTGAATACGATAAGATAAATAAAGGCAAGGTAAACGACCAGATAGGTAAGGTAGCTATATTTAAGAATTGGGGTAGATGATTTTCTTTTCCTATGAGTTCTGGTGGGATTTAATAAAATAACTGCCACAATAAAAATTAGGCTTAAGCCTCCAATAGCCAACAGACGAATCAGGAATTGAAAAAAATTGTTCATTGTAGATAATTTCCGAAACGCATAATGACTAAAGTACTTAAAAATATTCTTATTTTCAAGTTGGAAAAATGTCTTTATTAGTTTATCTATGAATCATTTCCCGTGAATCTCAATAATAAGCTATTTATTTTAGTCGCCATTCTTAAAACGTTTCAGATCGGAAAATCTGAAATCCCACTCAGGTGTGTTTAGCTCGCCTGAGTCTTTTAACAGATACCAGGGAGAAATGTCTGCATTATTGTTGTTACATAAAACTTGTATTTCCTGGGCTGGCATATAGCTTTGGGCAAGTAAAAATATGGTTTCCCCTGTAAGCCGGTTGTGTGCCATATCAACTACAATAACTGCGTGTCCGGGAAAGCCACCAAATATAAAAACATCTCCTATGTTCATTTTTCCCGAATGGTTTACATCTATCATTTCCTTGCTTAACGAATAGGTGCCCGCCCACCTAAATACCATGGTCATATATTTACGAAAGTTTTCATAGCTGTAGTCCTCTGCTGCATCTTTATACCAACTTACATCGTTCCCTGATACCCGGGGGCGATAACCCGTGGCATATGAAACAAACTTTGCAGTATCTCCACTGGTAAAATTGAAGTGTATCTGGTTATATTCACTATATTTAAATAAATACTCACCCCTGAGTCTCATAATGGCATCGGCACATTGTTGCAAATCCTTATCACCTACATCATAATCCACTACAGCAACATAAATATCTTGCGGTTCTTTAATTCCACCATTATAATAATGAACTTTTGATCCGTGTGGTTTCAGTGGAAGGTTTCTGAGGAATTCCGCAAAAGATTTTTGCTCTACATTTATTCTCTCAAAATCTGAAGGCGCAGAAATTCTTGTACCAATATTTTTACCCTGCGGAAATATTTTCACTTCAATCTTTTGGGATGGGGTCTTACCTGGCACAGCCTGCTTTAAATCTTCTTTTTGATTCGAAAAAGTGCATGATGCCCAAAGAAGAAATAATAAAACTAAGCCGAACCACAGATTGAAGCTTCTCATACTATAAATATAGTGAACTGCTGGTATATTTAAAACTTATGAGTAATTACAAAAATTTGCCACAAATGCACGAATGA
>JAYEGO010000363.1:0-11104 GCA_034659155.1 Bacteroidota bacterium
ATAAACAACATATTTGTTTTGTACTTCGGCAAACTCATCCGGGTTGAGAAGGTTCAATCCCTTAAGGGATTTATAAATTGAGAAAAATACCGGGCCATCTACCAGGCCGCCGGGGACTTCCTGTTTAGTTAATGCACAAATACTTGTATGTATATCCAGGGGATATTCTCCATTGGCAGGGATGCCCGTGAACATTGAAGTCCCCCATGGGTTTCTCCCAAACAACCAGTCCCTCTGTTCTAACATGAATTTATGATAGCTTGTATCGGATGTCATTTTTTCATATAGAATCACCTGGGTGATGAGGCTGGTAAGCAAATTGTTTGAACACCAAATAAACGGAATACCAATACCATAGTGGTTGTTTTGAGCTTTTTTAAATGTATAATCGATACCATTTTGGTAATAGGCAGCTAAAGTGTCCTGAAAGTCTTTTTCTACCAATTCATACAGGGAGAAATGACCCAGGTTGATAAATGGATAGTATTGATAATGGGCAGTCGAATCTAAATTCATCCAGGACACAGTATTAGCCATTCGTGCGTAATGTTTGGCCTCTTCCAGGTATGATTTCTTACCTGTAGCTTTATAGAGCTCTACAGCTCCCCATTCCATATCATCAGCCCAGGTTTCTTCTGTATAGCGATAAGGTGCGCCATAAGAATTTCCCTGTTGGAATCCTTCCTTTTCCCTGCCCAATTGATAAAGAGTTCTGGCGGCATTGAGGCATTTATCTGCAAAGATGGTGTCATTTAAATGCTCCTTCCAAATACGTGCTGCCAAAGCCATAGCTGCAGCCGAGCGCCCGGCTAAATTTGCCAGGCCTGTTGCTTCACTTTTGTATTCCTTCAAACCTTGAGGTTCTCCGGTAGCAAAATAAGCAACGCGATAGCTGTTTGGTCCCCAGCCATAATCTGAATGATCATTATCTGGCATTTTCCACCCTCTGTGATCACGATCGTCTGCTACCTGGTGGATCAACTGTGTAGGGCTGGGGTGAAGTTTGTGTATCCAGTCAAGTCCCCATTTTGCTTCATCCAGCACATCTGGAATACCGTTAGAAAACGGCTGACCTAATGCATTTACCTCATCGCCAAACCTGTTGGGAAATAATTCAAAAGCCATTAGCATGTGTGCTGTAGCATAGCTGCCAGTAATCAGGTATTTTAGTTGATCACCAGCATCATGCCAGCCACCGCTAACATCTACGAAACTTGAATCGGGCATGGGGCCGTACATGGATCTTCCATCTTTCTTATGACAAACAATATCCAGGAAGGGATTGTATCCACACCTTTGCTGGCGCATAAAGCCAATCAGTTTTTGTGATAGTTGCCGGTAGGCATCTGATGATATACTGAATGCAGAAGATTCGCATTTTGTTTTTTCACTTTGAAGATAGTACCTTCCGGGAGACTTGATTTGAGAAAAATCAATTTCGTAATAGTATTCAAATGTACCCCAGGATTCTAAATTTGACTGCCTGGGCTTTATGGTGGTGATAATTGATTTATCATCTTCCGGGATAAGAAGAAAATTCTCCTTTATTTTAGTATGAGAGAAGGCAATAGCAATTTTGCTTTCACCCGGCAAATATCCAACCTGATTGACCCTGATATAGATTTTGTCTGTATTTCTTGGAGAATCAATACTGCCCGATGGCCAGAGAATCAGGAAAATATTTAACAGGAATAGAAACATGATGAATAATATGGATGCAATAATTATGTGATGTCAGGTTAAAGTTAAAGATTATTACTGGTCTAGAAGTTCATCTATTCTTTGGAATTGATAGCCCCTGGTCTTTAATTCCTTTATCAGATCTTCCAGGCGGTAGTAGAACTTGTCGTCTCGTTCAGGAGCAGTACCTATATGACTTAATAAAATAAAACCATTCAGCCCGATAGTACTTTCTGTTTCAAAATCAATAATACTTTGATAAATGAGCTCGCTACTAATATAGCTAGGCATATCCGGTGTAGTATAATCGGCATGCGACAGGGTACCATGTGTAAAATTAATTAATTGCAAACCAAGTGATATTGTCCAGAGGCTAATTGTATCGTTATACCATTCGTAGGGTGGGAGAAAATAAAGAGAATTCTTTTTTAAAATACCAAACTGTTTCATGACTGCATAATTATTTTCCAGGTCATGAACAAATTCTTTTCGTGTAAGTAGCAGGCTGTCACGATTTCCCCAATCACAATAGAGCAGATGTTTGTCTGAATGAGCACCCAAATAGTGATCTTCAGAAATCAAGGAGCGAATTAAGTTTTCGAGCCCGGGGTTTTTATAAAAATTTCCTGTAAGAAAAAAGGAACCATAAATCTGTTGACGCTTAAGTACAGAAAGAATGTGTTCTCCTCCATCTGCAAACTCATCGCCTGTAAATACCATTGCCAGTTTTTTCTGACAAGTGTCTCCACGAACGATAGCACCAGAATTAAATTCAAAGTGAAGATAGGGATTACCTTCTGTTCCTGGTTCTGCCGTTCTGGTTTTACATCCGGCAAGAAAGCAAAAACCATAAATGACAGAAACGAAGATCAAAGCTCTGATTAGCATATTGTATCCAGTCTCACTTTCTTTAGTATTATATAAGAGTAAAATAAGCAACAAATACCAAACATAAATTCTCTATATTCATTTGCACTGTTATTATGAGATGGAAACAGGTAGTTAAACTTAATATGAATAATGGGAATTAGAATTGAAACGATTAAGGTGATTACTACCGCATAAATATATATTTTGTCTTTATTTTTGATAGAAAATATTAGCAGTGCTATCAAAGGGATATATTGAAGGTGAAAAAAATCTAAAGTGAGATCATTATATTGATTATAGAAAGGAAGGATTGCAAAAGCACTTATGGTAAATATATCTGGAGCTTTCATTCCTAAAATTGTTTTCTTACGAAGAAGTACAAGTACTGAACATATTATAACAAAAGCAATAGTAGATCTGTCCACAAGCCTGTCAAAGAACTTTTTATCTACATTATGAAAATTAAATTCATTTTGATCATTCAGCTGGCTTAAATATTCCGGAGTCCGGAAGTTAAATAGCCGTTGTCCCCAACTAATTTCTTCTCCGGCAGCAATAAAAAAAACTACAGCTAAAACCACAAATAAGAAAGTATTCCATTTTATCGATTTGCCAGACACTGTCTTTTTGGAATAAATGGATGCTTTTAAAAAAAACACTCCTGTAATAGCAAGCGAAACCGAACTCAAATATTCAATTAGATGATCTTCTTTTGATAAGAAGTTATATGCTTCGGAATTGAATATGAGCAGGATTGTAAATATGGAAATAAACAAGCCAATTAACACTAATTGATAAAATGAGATCTTATTTGTCATTTATTAAATTGTATGTTATGCTTGTTATTTAGCCCTCTAACTATTACAGTTTAAGCCCAAAATTTATCTTTTCTCGCCCGGGTGGTACACTTCTTCTGCTTTTTTTTCTACATCCTCGCGATAATATGCCACATCTTTAAATTGAATATCAGCATAGCGTTGTGCCTGGTCATCAAAATGGGGAGAGTCGGGATTACCGCTTTGGCCTCCGGCCAGCATTGATTTGGCTTTTACTTTTTCTCCAAACTCCACAACGGCCACAAAACTATTTCCCGATGTGCCATAAAAACATTTGGAACCATTATATGGTCGTGACCCATATGATGCCAAAGCTCCCAATCTTCCGGAAGCCAGTCCTATAGGTATGCTTGGCAAACTATCATTAAAAGCTTGCCTGATATCACCATTAATTCTCTGGTAACGATTGATATCTCCCCAGGGAGTATTCCAGCTGCCAAAATCTTCAGTTAGTATGGATATTGCTTTTGCAAAAATTTCAAGACGCTCTTCCATAGATGATCCCGTGCCAAAGTATTGAATTCTTTCCATAGAATTCAGCCCTTCTGTATTAGTTCCATGTCTGATATACAACTGGGTATAATAATTAGCCAAAGACATTGCTACAGATTGTTTAGACACAGCAAAATCCCAGTTTCTTAACAACTCTATTGGTTCTTTTAAAGATTTGTCAGGAACCGGAGACTGATCATATGCAGCTATCAGTCCCGGAATTATTGCCTCAAATGCAGGAATATATGGATCATAAGCGATTTCAATGAGCTTATCTAATGTTAATTCATTTGCTTGTTCTAATAATCTAATGGCGTGAACACCGCGAAAACTCTCACGATTCAAGGACATGTATTTTGGATAATCTTCCGCTTTAGGACTGTATTCTCCTGCGCTTGTAAAAGGGGTGGAATTACAATTTTGGATCCAGCCATTGGGCGGATTAAGAAGGGTTATGATTTCATCAACAGAGTGCAATCCCTGCCAGTCAGTGGCCGGATTGCTACCATCAACAGGCTTAGTATAGTCAAAAATTGTATCCCGTTTTGGAATAAAATTGCCATGGTAATAGGCTATATTCCCGTCAACATCGGCATAAACAGTGTTATTGGAGGAATTGGTACGTATATTCATCATCTCCCGGAACTCTTTGTGCCCACTTAATTTAGTTCTGGTATAGGATTGGATCAATGCATTTACCGGATCCCACATCATTGCTGTGGCAATCCAACTCCCATCTGATGCATGAGTTACCGGTCCGTGATGAGTGCGATATATAGTGAAATTTTGCTGTTTTATATCTTCCCCTTCCTTATATTTAAGCGATACCCCAAGGGTTTCAAGGGATCGGAGTTCATCACCATATTTGTATTTCAATCCATCTTCAGTTTCGACTACGGTCTCAACAAATTCATCCATTATATCAGTATAGGTTGATGTGTGCATCCACCCGGTTTTTTCATTAAATCCCTGGTAAACAAAAAACTGCCCCCAGGTTACTGCGCCATATGCATTTAAGCCCTCTTCACTTACCACATGAACTTCTCCACGGAAGAAAAACGAAGTGTGTGGATTAATGAGTAACATAGCCTTACCTGATTTTGTCAACTTTCCTGAAATAGCAAATCCATTAGAACCTCGTGGCTCATCATCATCGGTGCGAATCAATCCATTATGAGCGATGCTTAAGTTTAGGGATGTTTGATTTTCATAAAAGTCTTTTATTCTTTTTGTGGATACTTGTTCAATATCTCCACCTATCGATCCTTCACTAAAATACAGTGGCATCCAGGGTTCGAAATGCCTTAATAGTTTCGGTTGAACTTCCGGATGTGTATACAGGTAATAATTGATTCCGTCAGCAAAGGCAATGCAAAGCTTTTTCAACCAATCCGGACTATTTTCATAATGCTTTATGGCCTCTTCCCTGGTCATGAATAAGTTTGCCCTGAGATCACTGTAAAGAGCCTCTTCTCCTTCCACCTCAGCCAGTCGGCCAGTAGCCCAAATGTAATTTCTTTCTACCCGGTTGAAATCGTCCTCACACTGGGCGTAAAGCAATCCAAATACTGCATCTGCATCGGTTTTACCATAAATATGTGGCACTCCATAGTCATCGCGTATAATTTCTGTATTGGTGGCATGTGCTTCCCAGCGGGATTGTTCCGTTTTTGGTTGTGGAGCAGAACAGGCTGTTATAACAAGTAGTAAGGCAAAAGAAATTCGAATCATGAAAGTTTTATTTTTTATTTATGGGGAATTACTAAAAAATTAAAGCACTAACAGATGCTTAAAATAAACCATGTAGTGCTATTTTTCCTTTGCTTCCAAAAACATCTTTACTATACGGTCAACCACATTTCCATAATTTGTATTTGAAGAATTGGATAACAAAACAATTATAAGCTTCTCATCAGGGTAAATTTTGAATTGTGTAATACCACCAACAGAACCGCCACTATGGCCATATCCCTGTAATTGATTTTCTTGCAGGCATACCCATCCTATTCCATAGCCTGTGCTGTCTCCGTTATTTAGTACTTGAGAAGTAGTTAGTTCATTCAGGGTTTCAGCTGAAAGAAAACCGGGTTTTAGATGAGCTTCTCCAAATTTGATCAAATCGGTAGTTGTGGAAATAAAACCTCCACCTGCCCATTTGTAACTATTATCAACATAAGGGGCATTGATAATGTTATTCAGCGAGTCGAGCTGATAAAATGATGTGCGATTTAAGATGATGCTGTCATTTTTATCCGGGCTGGTAGAAATCATATCCAGGGGTAAGAAAACTTCACCTTGAATATAAGGCAGAAATTTTTCTCCACTGGCGCCTTCAATCACGGCACTTAAAAGATTAAATGCATAACTTGAATAAGAATACTTACTGCCTGGCTCAAACAACAATGAGTCATCACTGAAAATTGCAATACTTGACTCTACAGAATTATAAGGATTCTTCATTAGCATTTCCTTACCACGATAATGTCGAATCCCGGCAATATGCCCGCTTATCTGTTTAACAGTTATCGGGTATTTCTTGATAGGAAAATAGGGCACATAAGTTTGAACCGGTAAGTTTAAATCTACTTTTTCCAAATCCATTAGTTTACCTAATGCGGCTACTGTTAATGGTTTAGATACACTGCCGATACGAAAGCGGGTTTTCCCCGGTATCACAGGTGTATTGTGTTCGAGATCAGTAAATCCAAAACCTTCTGACCATACGATCTCTCCACTAATATACACAGCCACATCTATACCTGGAATTTTCCCATTTTGTTGTATAGAATCAACCAGGCGACGGCTTTCAACTATAGCTTTTTCAAAGCCAGACTTTTCAGAAATTTGTTCATGTTGATTACAAGCCAGAAGGGAGATAACCAACAGAAAGTACAGTATTGAAATATTTTTCATCTGTGATTTTATTAAGTATGATTTAGCTTGTAATGTAATTTTATGTGCAGGATTTAGAACATCCTTAAAATGTTATAAGCTAACAAATATAACAAATGTGATCTAAATCTTACAGGATAGGGCTTGGGTTTTCTACAATACTAAAATCTCCTGTCTACCGGTCTTGCTCTGTCGAAGCATCTACGCAAAGGCACAGCATCCAAGGCTTGTGGAGTCTTTCCGCATAGCAGGTTAAGTGTTGTAGGAAAGGGATTTATTAAAGGCTATGAATTCCACGTAGCGGATAAACAAATTTTCTCCGGATACTACTGATAAAAAAAATATAAAACACTAAATAGAAGTTTTGATTATCGTCTTCTTTTATAGCTCTTTTTTCTATGTGATCCTCTTTTTGGTAATCCTTTATCCTGGGATAACTCTACATTAAATGTTTTTCCCTCATAAGTGCCTGTTGAAATTTTTGATAAAACTTTAGAGGCTGCTTTATTATCTACTTCAAAAAACGAAAAACCCGGATGAACATCAATTCTTCCTACCTGGTTGCTTGAGACACCGGCTTCAGTACATATCAGTCTCACCAGGGCTCCTTTATTCATATTTTGCCTGTCTCCCAAATTGATAAAGAATCGCTTGCCCGAGCCGGCAAGATTCCTGTTGGGTTTTCCACCCCTTCTGTCCTGATCCCTTCTACCCTTTCTGTCCTGATCTCTTCCGCTTCTGCCTTTTTCCTGTTTGGCATTCAGGTCTCCTGAATCTTTATAATAATCAAGTAAAGAATTTAACTCTGCTGAAATGAACTTCATTACGATATCTTCAGCTGTAAAACGATTTAATTTTTTATAAATAACCGGCCAATAACGTTCAATGGCGGTATCATCAACAGGCGTTTTAACAACCTTATCCATAAGGGCAAACATTTGCTTCTCGCATATTTGCTCTGCATCAGGAATTCGGGTATATTCAAATTTTGTTTGGATTATCCTTTCAATCAGATGAATTTTATTCAACTCTCTTGTGTTGATTAATGCAATAGAGATACCTGATTTTCCTGCTCTGGCAGTCCTTCCACTTCGGTGTGTGTAATTTTCTACTTCGTCAGGTAAATTATAGTGAATTATATGGCTTATTCCTTCTACATCAATACCTCTTGCTGCTACATCAGTGGCTACCAGCACTTTTACCGTTTTTTCCCGGAATTTTCTCATGGCAGCATCTCTTTGCCCTTGCGACAGGTCACCATGTAATGCGACCACATCGTATCCTTCTTTCTCCAGCTTTTCAGATACAGATCCGGTTTCTCTTCTGGTCCTGCAGAATATTAAACCATAGATATCTGGATAATAATCAAGTATTCTTTTTATTGCATAATACCGGTCTCTTTCCTTCATCATAATGTACCGGTGCTCAATATTCGCAGCTATACTATTTTGTTTTCCCACAAGCACTTCAAGCGGGTCTTCCATATAATTCTTTGCTATCTGACGGACCTCTTTTGGCATTGTTGCAGAAAACAACCAAACCCTTTTTTGAACTGTGGTTTGATTTAATATGGAGTCAATATCTTCTTTAAATCCCATATTGAGCATTTCATCTGCCTCATCTAAAATTACTTTCTTAACAGTACTTAATTTAATAGCCCTTCTATTTATCAAATCCAATAATCTTCCCGGGGTAGCAATAACAATGTGTGCACCTCTTTTAATCCTCCGGAGCTGTTCTTCAATACTGGCTCCTCCATATACGGGAACAATATTTGCTTTAGGCTGAAAATGGGCATATGCCACCAGGTCCTTTGTTATTTGCATACAAAGTTCCCTGGTCGGACAAATTACCAAACCCTGTGTATCTTTAATGTTAAAGTTAGTATGCTGAATTAAGGGTAAACCATAGGCTGCAGTCTTCCCTGTTCCGGTTTGAGCCAGGCCCACAAAATCCTTTTTACCTTCTGAAAGTATTGGAATAGCCTTTTCCTGTATTTCTGTTGGGGTATTGAATCCGAGTTTATCAACTGCCTTCAGGATATCTGTGTGCAGTCCTAAGTCCTTAAATTCCATATTTTTATATTAGGGCGCAAAGGTACTATAATACCCGGATAATCAATTAAATATAAATAATAATTAAGAATTGCCGAATAACAATTCTTTCGGTGAAAATTTTGTTGGCATAAACTCTGAAAGGTTCAATCGCGCCTGGTCAGTAAAGGGATTTGGATATACTGTCAGCGATCTGGACAATACCTTATTGCCGGTCACTTCCCCGGGCTTTGACCAATAATTGATTTGCTTCTGGTTTTAATAAAATGACATCCTGTATAAAAATATGGGAGTGAAAGCTAAATCACGAGCTTTTGAAGAATAAAATTTTTAGATATTCTTATATTTGTTTAGCTCATAATGATACTCTCGTACGATTTTTTCTTCCCGTAAGCGAGCACGGGTCCTGTGTTCTTCAAATTCTTTTTGGGTAGCCTCAAGATCTTTCCTGGTATTAGTAGTGATGATATGACTCCTTTTGAATAATACAATGAAGAACACAAGGCCAGCTATCAGACCGGCAATTATTGACCACACTAAACTATTGTAGGCAGCTTTGCTCATAAGAATCCCAAAAAAACTCAAGCTATTTTTTTCTTTGCTGATTTTGGAAAGCTGTGTCCTGGTATTTTGCAATACAGAATTGATTGAATCAATTTCTTCTTCTTTTGAAGAGATCATTTTGTTGGATTGTGAAAGATCCAGTTTTATTTTTTTTATAGAGTCTGATACATGCGAATTTAACTTTTTAAGCCAGGTTTCTTCTACAACCCGGAATTCAAGGTAAGGACTGGATTTCTTAATAACATATTCAAACTGGCTATTCAGTGTACCTTTGTCTAAAGAGAGTTCTTCTGCTTCCTGGGCCATGCTATTCCTTGTTAAGGGAAAGATTATCATTATCCCAACCAGAAAGATTAAAGTTTTTGAAATTTTCATCTTTTATGAATATTGATTCATTGAAAAAATAGCAACATTTACTTTGCAAAGAAACGGAAATTCTGGTAAATAATTGCTTTTGACAAAACCCCCCTCCCCCTGGCCACATTATAAAGTTTATGTAAAAAGCAAAAAGCCCCTGCCAGGGCTTTTTCATATCCTTGAATAATTGTAATAGAAATGTTTTTCTGACTGCTTAATTCCCTGCAAGTTTAAAAAATGGAGGCATGATCTTATTGCTGATAATTCCTTCTTCCTTAAGTTCGGTGATAATTTTAGAACCTTTGGAGGGGGAAAGGGAAAGGCTTTTCAGAATTTCCCCGTAAGAGCAATGATCATTTTCCCGCAACAGCTCGATAATTGCCTTCTTGTTAGGATCAGATTTCAGCAGTCCGAGTTTTTTTAAGAAATTATTCATGTTTTTCTCTATTAGTAATTTATAAAAACTCAAACACTATGCCAATTGGATGTACTCATTTTGATAATTAGATAATGCCTGTATTAATTTAGACGAAATATAGTGGAAAAAGGTTGCTGTCAGAGTCTGAAAAAAACATATTTTATAACATGTTTTGATGAAGGTGATTTTTAGAAGGATAAATTGTAGTAATCAGTAGAGTAAAAACCTAATTTGCCTTTTCTTTTGTTTCTACAAATTTGAACTTAGTAGGGACCAATGACTGGAATATGTTTCCAAGGTCAAACATATCATCATCACCTTCTTCAAAATGCCAGGTGATTTTTAACTTTTCATGGGCTTTATCAGCTTTTCCAAGGACTTTTAAAATATTAAAAATCCATTTTGTGGAAGCAGTATTGATGTATTCAAAGTTTAAAACAATATTGGTAGAAATCAACCCCTTATTATGATACTCATAGATCCAGTTATAAATTGGCTGGTAAAAAACAGCAGGATCTGCAGGAACAGATCTACCTGAAAAATGAATGGTGCCATTTTCAAGCCTGACCTGAGGTGTTCGTTTTGTGCCGTTTATAAAAAAGTCCTGCATATAGAGAAATGAAAACATTTTCGGATAAATTTAATTAACTATCATAACTAATGCAAAAAGAGTGCCGTTATTTTTTTCAATAGTAAAATTTAGTTCTGAAATCAGGCAGCTTCAATACAATCTCTTAATTGTACTTTTGCCTTGTGTATGATCTGCCATAAATTGGTAGGAGCAATTCCCAGTTCCTTGAAAAAATAATTTCTTTTTATATCTTGTAGAATCATTTTTAAAGCAAAAAGTTATGAAAATCAACAGTTTCCGTTTAAAAAGTTACAGTATTTTAGTTAGTGTAGTTTTTATTTTTACGCCTTATTTCTTAATTGCCCAATCT
>JAYEGO010000364.1:0-11099 GCA_034659155.1 Bacteroidota bacterium
AACACTGCCAGGAAGTTCAATCATTGAGAAAGGCTTGAGTTCCAGGAATGCAATACGTCCTGCCAGAGATTCAGAAGTGTCCTGAATGATTACACTCGACGCTGAACCAAGAAGAATGAAACGCCCGGGGCGTCTGTCTGAATCTACCATAGCACGAAGCAATGGGAACAGGTCCCGCCGATGTTGTATCTCATCAATAATTACAGTCATACCGACTTGCTGCTCAAAATATAATTGAGGATCTGTAAGTTTTGCCATATCACTTGGCAATTCAAGATCAAGGTATACACTATTTTCAGATAACTTTTCTCTGATAGACTTGATAAAAAAGGTCTTTCCGACCTGACGGGGGCCAATTATACAAACTACAGGAAAATCCTTTAATAATTCAAGAAACTCATTCTCAATATGCCTGTTTATAATCATCTGAAATCAATAATTATTCACCAAATATAACAAATAAACATGAAATATTGAAGATGAAGTACAATATATCATGATTAATTACCATAGAATAATTAGAAATATTTGGCACTCATTTGAATCGTTGTAAACAATATTGGCCTCTTCCTATCCTAAATTTCTTCGGAAGACTGAACCATTGTTTTATGCTGGGTTTCTACATAGCAGAGTTTAAATAGTTTTTTATATCTTTAATTTGCAAAAACAAAACTTTCAATACTTTGCCCCGGCAAATCGTTAAACAAGGCACTTCAGGTATTTCCAGGCCGTCTAGAACAGCTTCTCACAAGGCTTGGTTAATGAATGATGAAATATCCAGAATAAGACTCCTGGGCTATTTTATGAAGTATGATTTGTATTGTTCTTCAATCAGGGTTACTTCTTCTCCTGATAATTCAGTAAATTCTTTTTCCCTGGCTCGTTTAGATAAGGATCCATTATTCTGTTCAAGGAACCTAACCAATACTGCTACAATTTTATCCGGCATTTCAAATGTGTCATCCAGCCAAAATTTGAATTCATCGTATTTTTTTAAATAAGTTACCTCCTGCGGAATTATCGTTTCAATAGTATTGTTTACACAATCAAAAAGAAATTCTGCTTGAATCGTAGCATCAAAATATCTATAATAATCGATAGTATCATTTAGTACCTTAACATTATTATCGGAAGTTCTTTCCCAGTCAATAAAATCAAAAAGAGGATGGGAGTAGCTTTGAAGTACCTTGCGATAATCATCAATTCTCTCTAGAATTGCTGCAGAAACAGGGAAAATGATTCCCTGGGGGGTAAATTTTAGTTTCGCAAGAATATGGTGTATCAGGTATCGGTGAATTCTTCCATTTCCATCAGAAAAAGGATGAATAAAAACAAAACCAAATGCAATTTTTACTGCAGTAAGTACAGGATGAAATTGTGAACCTTCCAGTAATTTGTCAGAATCCAATAAACCTTGTATTAAAGTATCCAAATCCTGCCAGCGAGCTGAAATATGATCCGGAATAGGTTCTCCGGTGCTTCTGTCATGTTCACCAACAAAACCACCTTCAGTTCTAAAGCCCATATTAGTGAACCGCTGGTTTTCAATAACGATCTGCTGCAAACGTAAAAACTCATCTTTTGAAATTGGCTTAGAACCTGCTTGTCCTATTACTCTCCCCCATCTACTTGCACGAGTGCTTGATGGGGTTTCTCCTTCAATATTAAATGAGGCTTTTGAGTCTTTGAGTAATAGAAATGTCGAAGTTCTTAATAAAATATCATTATGTACACCATGAACTATACTAACAGTTTTTTCCGACAAATCCTCTTTTATATAATTCTCCAGCTTATCCGTTTTGTTAATCATGGGACAAAAATCAACTATGCCAGGTAAGTTATTCCTGATACGATGGCGAGAAGAATTGACTCCTTTTTCAATAGCATATTGAAGGTTTTCATCAACCAGTTGAACGTAGTTTCCTCCCTTTAGATCAGGGATGTTTATTTGTCTCTGAAGTAGCCATTCATAAAGAAACCATATCTTTCTACTATATTGACTTAATGGTTCACTTTTAACCAGACTTTCAATAAGCTGTTCTTCAACTTTTTCAAATAATTTTTTAAAGAATAGTAGATTTATTCCTTCATATTTCAGACCAAAAGTAAGGTGTCCATATAGAGAGTCCTTTGGTTTATGTCGGGGCGTATAAACTAACCATTCTGAAGTTGAGTATTGTCTTCGTTTATCACTTATTAAGGCCAATTTCGATGGGATCGGCATTTGAAGTTGCAATGATTCAATAATAGCACCAAAGCCCACCAGTGTACCTTTTTCAGGTGTTTGTCTTCCGTGAAAAATAGTTATTTGTTGTGAATAAGGCATATTTTCAAGTTCTTTGCGTGATAAATGACTATTATTTAGCATTAAATATGATATTTATTTATTGCTAATATACGTGAAAAACATTTAAAAAGCGTGAAATACACTTACATAATGTAATTTGTTGTGAAAAACGCTTATTGTCCATATGTGAATAGCTATAAACTGGTAATCCTAATTCATAATTAGTTCTGCATAGGGTGCTAACTAACAGCGGAATTTATAGATTAATGCTCTTCTTTTTATATTTTTATCCTTAAATCAATCATTAACAAATTATAAAACCGTGAAAAAACTAATAATCTTATGCTGTTCAGTCTTATTAGTACTGGCTGCATGCAACCAACAAGAGCTGAAAAATGACAACCCGTTTTTCGCTGAATTTGACACCCCATTTGGAGTTCCGCCTTTTGACCTGATCAAAGCAGAGCATTTTATGCCAGCATTTGAAGAGGGGATCAAACAAGAAAAAGCTGAAATTGAGGCTATTCTTAATAATACAGAGGCTCCGACCTTCGAAAATACCATTGTAGCGTATACCCGCACGGGTAGTTTCCTGGATAAGGTGTCACCAGTTCTATATGGTTTAAACAGTGCAAATACCACTCCTGAAATTCAGGCTCTCGTAAAAGAATTGTCTCCAATCATGTCAGCTCATCGCGACGAAATTCGCCTGGATCCCAGGTTATTTGCCAAAATCAAAGCTGTTTACGAACAAAAAGACGACTTAAATCTTGAGGCTGATCAGCTATATTTATTAGAAAACCTTTATAGCGGTTTTGTAAGAAATGGTGCTAATTTAGAAGGTGAAGCAAAAGAAAAGCTTAAAGAGATCAATAAGCAGCTTTCTACTTTGGGTGTTCAATTCAGTCAAAATTTATTGGGTGAAACAAATGCCTACAAATTAATTATTGAAGACGAAAATGATTTAGAGGGATTACCGGAAAATGTTAGAATAGCAGGAGCGGAGGCTGCTAAAAGAGATAGTTTAGAAGGTAAATGGGTTTATACAACCCAACGATCAAGCATGTATCCTTTCTTAACCTACTCTGAAAATCGTGAATTACGTAAACAGATTTATACGGCCTATACCATGCGTGGTGATAACGACAATGAAAGAGATAATAAGAAAATTTCTGTCGAAGTCACTAATTTAAGAGTGCGAAAAGCAAAAATGCTGGGTTATAAGAGTCATGCCGACCTTGTATTGTCTACAAGAATGGCTAAAACTTCAGAACGTGTTTATGACTTACTTAATCAAGTATGGTGGCCGGCATTAGATGTTGCCAAACAAGAAGTTAAAGATATGCAAGCGATAGTTGATGCTGAAGGGAATGATTTCAAAATAGAAGCATGGGACTGGTGGAATTATGCAGAGAAAGTTCGTGCTGCAAAATATAACTTTGAAGACGCACAAATTCGTCCCTATTTTTCTCGTCAAAATGTGCAGGAAGCAATTTTCTATGTGGCCAACAAATTATATGGCATAACTTTTACTGAAATAAAAGATATCCCATTACCTCACCCGGATGCCTTTGCTCATGAAGTAAAAGAAGCGGATGGAACTACAATAGGGATATTATACCAGGATTATTATGCACGAGCCAGTAAGCGAGGTGGTGCCTGGTGTGGTGGTTATCGAGGCTATAAGATTGATGATGATGGCAATAAAACCATTCCTGTTATAACTTTTGTTACAAATGCAAGCGGACCAGTTGGCGATGCTCCCGCCTTAATGAGTATAGATAACGTAACTACTGTTTTCCATGAATTTGGTCATGCATTAGATGGCTTATTCTCGAATGTTCGTTATCAAAGTACCTTTAGGGCAAGAGACTTTACGGAGCTTCCCTCTCAAATAATGGAGCACTGGGCTGTACATCCTGAGGTTTTAAAAGTATATGCAAAGCATTATGAAACGGGAGAAATAATCCCGGATGAGTTGATTGAAAAAATTCAAAATTCAAGTCTGTTTAATCAAGGATTTATCACTGTTGAATTCGTAGCTGCTGCTCTTATTGATATGGAGTATCACTCACTCACTGAAGAGAAAGACATTGATATCAGGGCATATGAAAAAGATTTTTTTGCCAAGAGAAAATTAATACCAGAAATTGCACCACGGTATAGAACAACTTATTTCTCTCATATTATAGGTGGATATTCTGCTGGTTATTATAGCTATCTATGGTCAGGAGTTTTGGATAATGATGCTTTTGAAGCATTCAATGAAACCTCATTGTACGATCAGAATACGGCTCAATCATTCCGTAAGAACATTTTGGAGCCCAATGGATTAATGGATCCTCTTGAAATGTATGTTAACTTTCGCGGAAGAGAAGCACGCATAGAACCTTTATTGAGAAGCAGGGGCTTGATTAAATAAGGATTTATAA
This sequence comes from Bacteroidota bacterium, assembly GCA_034659155.1. GTDB lineage: Bacteria > Bacteroidota > Bacteroidia > Bacteroidales > VadinHA17 > JAYEGO01. The sequence continues at coordinate 4,720 of JAYEGO010000364.1, forward strand.
TGGAAAACAAGCCTGATAAAATCCATAAGGAAGAAGGTATTCAAAAATCTATCAATACAGCATTAAGAATTGGTTTTGTTGCTCTTCTTTTTGTAATGAGTTATTTAATTCTCAAACCATTTATTGTTCCTGTACTATGGGGGATAATTATTGCCGTGGCAGTATTTCCACTTCATAAACGATTTTCAATATTTCTGGGGAACAGAGAAAAACTCTCTGCATCAATAATAGTATTAATTGGATTAGCTCTATTGGTCATTCCCTCTGTAATGTTCACAAATTCTACTATAAAAAGTATGCAAACTCTTTCACAACAGATGGATGCAGGGATTCTGTCAGTACCCCCACCGGATGCAAAAGTGGCAGACTGGCCACTTATTGGAAAGCCTGTATATGACACCTGGGAGCTAGCTTCAAATAGTCTTACTGAGACCATTAAGAAGTTTGAACCTCAAATAAAAGAATTTGCCCCCAAAATACTTTCAGCAGTGACCAGTTTAGGGAGTACAATTTTGCTTTTTATAATTTCATTAATCATTTCTGGAGCATTCCTGGTAAATGCAGAATCGGCTGAAAAAGCAGCTAAATCTGTATTTAAAACTCTTGCAGGTAAAGGGGGAGAACAATATTCTTCCCTTGCTAGTGCTACCATACGCAGCGTTGTTCAGGGTGTGCTGGGGACAGCCTTTATACAAACTTTGTTTTTAAGTATTGGAATGTTTGCAGTAGATCTTCCCGCTGCAGGAATTGTATCTCTTCTAGTTCTGATTGTAGCCATTATGCAGTTGCCTCCTGCCCTGGTAATGATCCCTGTAATCATATACGTATTTAGCTATGCAAACACAACTCCAGCTGTAATTTTTATGATATGGTCAATTTTATGGGGTGCTGCAGATAATTTCATTAAACCTATGATAATGGGAAGAGGGGTTGATATCCCGATGTTGGTTATTTTACTGGGAGCCATTGGTGGTATGATGCTGGGAGGGATTATTGGTTTGTTTGTTGGGGCGGTATTTTTAGCATTTACTTATAAGGTGTTACAGGCTATTATGGAGGCTAACTAGCTTAAAGGGAAGAGGCACAGGGCACAGGGCGCAGGGCACAGGGCGCAGGGCGCAGGGCGTAGGGCGCAGGGCAAGAAAGAAAAAAGGTAAGTGATGAGGAAAAGAGAATGGAAAGATAAAAAATAAAACCTTGATACTTTTTAATATAAATCTATAGAGATGAAATATGACAAATCAGCAATGGCAAATTCTAAATGACCTGGTGGCGGGAAAGATACCTGAAAACCCTGTAACAGGATTTATTATTGATAGTCCATGGCTTCCGGGATGGCGTAACATATCCTCTATAGAATACTACTCTTCAGAGAGAAGCTGGTTCAATGCAAATAAAAAAGCTATTGAAACATTTCCTGACACTATTTTTCTGCCGGGTTTCTGGTCTGAATTTGGAATGTGTTCAGAGCCATCAGCATTTGGTGCAAAATGCATCTGGCAAACAAACAATCTCCCTCATGCTAACAGAGTTATTACTGACCTCTCCCGGATTTCAGAAATAAAGACCCCTGATCCTTCTACCGACGGACTTCTCCCTTTTATTATCCAGCGACTGAAATCCCTGGAACCTGAAATTATTGATATGGGCCATGAGATAAAATTTGCTATTGCTCGCGGACCATTAAATATAGCTTCATTTCTTATGGGGACATCAGAATTGATGCTTGGATTTATGCTGCAACCTGATGATATTCACAAGTTGCTGCGTATAATTACAGATTTTTTAGTCAGGTGGCTTAGATATCAAAAAGAGATTTTCCCGGGAATAGAAGGAATTCTATTGCTTGATGATATTGTAGGATTTATTGCTGAACCGGAGTGTAAAGCATTTGCGGTTCCATATATTAAAGAAATCTTTCAGTCATTTGACACAGAAATAAGACTTTTTCACAATGATGCTCAAGGACTTGTCAGTACGCCATTTATTAAGGAAATGGGAGTTAACATATATAATTTTAGTTTTGAACACAGCATTAATGAGATACGCAAGTTAGCCGGCGATGAGGTAGTATTACTTGGCAATCTACCGCCACGTGACGTTTTGGCAATGGATACGCCTGAAGAGGTTAGAATCAAAACCGTGGAAATGTTTAATGATACATCTAATAAACAACGAATTATTTGGTCGTGTGGTGGAGGAATGCCGCCGGATGTGTCAAGCGAAAATATCACTGCCTTTGTAGAAACAATTCAAAGTTTAGGATGAAAAAAATACAAATTGTATTGCTTTCGTGTTTAAGTCAGTTTGTAGTTGCACAGGAAGAACTGCATCGCTTTGACGTGAATGCTGGTGATTTATCATACATTGATTGTCCTGTTGAGATAAATTTAAACATCTTCTCTTCGGAAATACTAGAAAACCTGATATTATTTGAAGAAGTAAAAGGTAATTTCATCACCGTAGACTTTCAGATTGAGCCGGGGCAAAACCCCAAAATGTTGTTTATTATTAAGGGAAAATTAGAAAAGGGTGAAAGTAAGACTTATGTTATTCTTAAGGATACTCCTAAAAAAAAGGATAAACAAATTCAGATTACCCGGAGTCCTGATGAATTAACGGTAACAGATACATTCTCGATCTCGATATACATTTAAACAGTGCAATAGAGGATACCATTTTGTTTGATGCTTACCGTTACGGAGGAGGGATTGGATTTCGGGCAACTGAAAAATGGAGAAAAACGACTTGCACGGTATTAAGTTCTGAAGACATGCAACGTGATGAGGCTGATGGCACTCGTGCCAAATGGTGTATTGTTGAAGGTATTTCGCAAGTTCATGAAGGTAGATCAGGCATTCTGTTTTTGAGTCACCCATCTAACCGGGAACACCCGGAACCTATGCGAGTATGGCCGGCAAATATGCATGAGGGACAAATATTTTTTGAGTTTTGTCCGATTCGTCATAAAAGTTGGGAAATAGTGTATGGCAAAAAGTATTTGCTTCACTACAGAATGATTGTATTTGATGGAAAGATGACGGCAGAGGAAGCCGAAATGTATTGGAACAGCTTTGCGAATCCCCCGGATATATTGTAGAAGCAATAACTTCAGGTGTTTCTAATTGTATCTGCTTTGGACACTTTGATATACATGCCTATATTTAACAAAAAGAATAAATTTAAAACAGATGAAACAGATTGTTTTTTCATTATTAATTATGCTTACAGTAGCATCTCAAGCTCAAAATGAATCATTCAAGGCTAAGCAGGTACTTATTTATACCAGAAACGGGGAAGGATATGTACATGATAACATTAAGGCCAGTGTTGAGGCATTGAAGGAGATATGTGAAGTATTGTCTATCGGAACTTCAGTAAGTGATGATCCTTCCATTTTTGAATCAAAAAAATTAGAAAAATTTGATGCAGTAATTTTCTCAAACACAAATAATGAGGCTTTTTTGAATAAGCAGCAAAGAGAGAATTTCCAGGATTTTATCAGATCGGGGAAAGGATTTATTGGTATACATTCAGCATGTGGTTCAGAGCGTGAATGGCCATGGTTCTGGTCTATGCTGGGTGGTAAATTTGTTCGTCACCCGGCATTGCAGGAATTTGATATAAAGGTTATTGACCCAGGTCATGCTTCAACAAAACAGCTGCCCTCAACCTGGAAATGGGAAGATGAATGTTACTATATGGATTTTCTGAATCCCGCCATTCATGTTCTCATTGCGGCAGATCTTACAACTGTAAGTGACAGCAAAAGAAGTGAATATCCCGGGACTGTTTTTGGAAACCTGTTTCCCCTGTCATGGTATCATAAATTTGAAGGAGGAAGAGTTTGGTATACAGCATTAGGCCATAAAATTGAGTATTATAAGGATGAAAATTTCAAATATCATCTGACAGGAGGAATACAATGGGTACTTGATAATAACTAAGTTACAAACATATGAACAGACGAAATTTTATTAAAAAAACTGCCACTGGAATTACTGCAGGGATCGTGCTCCCAACCATTGTCCCCTCAACTGTATTTGGTAAATCAGCTCCAAGCAATAAGATTCAAATTGGTCAGATTGGTTTTGGGCGTATTGCCCGTTCTCATGACTTACCTGAAACAATAAAATATGATATTGCCCGTGTCATTGCAATAAGTGATGTAGACTCAAAAAGGATGAAAGAAGGGAAACAGTTTATTGACAACTTTTACTCAAAAAAATCTTCAAAAAAGAACTACCTGGAGACTAAGATGTATGACGATTACCATGATATGATCCTCAACAAAGATATTGATGCAGTGATAATTAGCACACCGGATCACTGGCATGCACAACCGGCAGTTGAAGCAGCACTGGCAGGAAAGGATATATATCTTCAAAAGCCAACATCTCTTACAATACATGAGGGCAGAGTGCTTAGTGATATTGTAAAGAAAAAGGCTGTAATACTTCAAATGGGTACACAGCAGAGGTCATCACCACAATTTCGAATTGCCGCTGAATTGGTGAGAAACGGCCGCATTGGCAAGATTCATACAGTAAAAATCGGTCTTCCCGGTGACCCTGCCGGTCCTGAAGCGACAGAGATGCCTGTTCCGGATAATCTAAATTATGATATGTGGCTTGGATCAACTCCTGATGTTTATTATACCGAAATCGGGGTACATCCCCAACATGATTACAGTCGCCCGGGGTGGCTGCGCCTTGAGCAATTTGGTGCCGGAATGATCACTGGGTGGGGTCAACACCACATAGATTCAGCAAACTGGGGTCTCGATACCGAATATACAAATCCTGTGGAGATCGAAGCCATGGCACAGTTCCCAAGATCAGGACTGTGGAATGTTCATGGGGATTTTATGGTCAGGGGAATGTTTGAGAACGGTGTTGAGATGCTCATAAGTGGTGGATATCCAAACGGGATCCGATACATCGGAACAGAAGGATGGATCTTTGTTTCCAGAGGCAACTACCAGGCTACAGCCAGTGACCCAGTGGCACAGTCGGAAAGTAGTAAAGCTCTGGATGCAAGCGATCCGGCTATTCTCACATCTGAAATCCGTGAAGATGAGATACATCTGTATCAAAGTAAGGAACAACATGGCAACTGGCTCGATTCAGTTCAATCAAGAGAAGAACCCATCTCCCCGGTTGAACCAGGGCACCGGGCATGTGCTACCTGCCTGATAAGTCATATTGCCATGAAAATACCGGGCAAACTTAAATATGATCCGAAAATGGAAAAATTCCTAAATAATGATGAAGCAAACCTCATGCTTCGTCGGCCCAACCGTAAGCCATATGGACTGGATCATATAAAATATAATTAATCAATGAAAAATAGAAAAATCATATTTGTATTAATAAATCTTTTACTTCTGATGAGTTGCAGACAAGATCCATCATCCACCAATAATTCAAATATGACAACTATAATAACTGTTGCTCCAGGACATTTTCATGCTGCTCTGGTTCAGAAATATATGTACCCTCAAATAGATAGTCAGTTTTTTGTATTTGCTCCTGAAGGACCGGAACTGCAAAATTATCTGGCAAGGATAGAATCTTATAATTCACGGACTGAAAATCCTACAAGTTGGAATGCAAACATTTACACGGGAAAGGATTTTTTCCAGAAAATGCTCGATCAAAAACCTGGGAATCTGGTTACATTGGCGGGAAACAACAGAAACAAAACAGAATATATTTTTAAATGCATTACTAATGGATTGAATGTGTTATCTGATAAACCCATGGCTATTGATACTTCAGATTTTTCATTGCTAAAGGAGGCCTTCAGTCTGGCTGAAAAAAATGGAGTGCTTTTGTATGATATTATGACTGAGCGGTTCGAAATTACAACAATCATGCAAAAAGCATTTTCTCAACAGGAAAAAATATTTGGGAATCTCCGAAATGGATCCATAAAGGATCCTGCCATAACAAAAGAAAGTGTTCATCATTTTAAGAAAACTATATCGGGAATCCCTTTACGGAGACCTCCATGGTTTTTTGATGTGGAGCAGGAGGGAGAAGCAATTGCAGATGTTGGCACACACCTGGTTGACCTCATACAATGGGAAGCATTCCCTGAAGAAACTATCGATTATAAAAAAGATATTGAAATTCTTAATGCCAGTCGCTGGGCAACGAAGCTGACTCTTAAACAATTCAAAAGCATAACTGGGATTGAAAATTATCCGCCCTACCTTGAAAAATATGTTGAAAATGATTTTCTGAAGGTTATAGCTAATAGTTCAGTCGATTATAAACTTAAGGGTGTATTTGCACATATTTCTGTTGAGTGGAAGTATGAAGCTCCTGAAGATGTAGGTGATACACACTTTTCAATTATGCGTGGGACATTATCTG
>JAYEGO010000365.1:0-2771 GCA_034659155.1 Bacteroidota bacterium
AGGGATTGATGAGGTTATAAGTTTGGGTAATGTAACAACAAGTTTAATAGAGAAAATTATCCAAGATATTAGAGATACCAGAAGATGAAAATAGAAAACTTGGGAACGAATAAAGAAATGCATAAAATAAATTGGACGATAAAAGATATTTTTTTTTCTTTGTATATGCTCTATACTTATACAATTTTTAGTGCAGGTGTTGTTTTATAGAATAATTAAACAAAACCATTATATTGGTTCTTTTTCATTTTATGTTATCATCCTTATTTTTGTAAAATTACTTTTATATCATCGCAAGGGAAAATGGAGTAGTTTGGGTTTTACTAACAGAGGTAATATACGATTGATATTCAAAGGTATTTTTATAGGGATATTATTATTCTGTTTAACTAAATTAATTTTTAATTTTTCATCATATGAAGAATTAATCGCAAATAAAATAAGTATTGGAAAAATTTTTGCAACTTTAATCTTTGTTCCTATAATGCTGAAAGGATTTATAGATATAATTTTTGCTCCTTTTGCTGAAGAAATATTATTTAGAGGATTATTGTATCAATCATTATTATGCAAAATGAATAAATGGCGTAGCATAATCTTAGTCTCCATACTTTTTAGTACTTTGTATATGACTTTTACTCCATCTTTTTTGCATTTTTTTAGAAATATCATTTATAGCATTAGCCTTACATATTTATTTGACAAATATAGAAATATTTCAATAACTATAGCATGTCATTCTACTATAAATTATCTTTCCTGGGTTGCGTTTTGTTTATGATCTTAATTACGTTTTGTACGATAAATTAAACGTAAAAATAAAAGAGGGAAAAAGGAATGGGGCTAATAAAAAAGAAGTAAATAGGTTTTTAATTATTTCCTAAAGTTCAAAACATTCCCCATCCATCTGGACGGGGATTTTTTTGTGACTTGTTTCCGGGCTTACCCCGTTAGAGAAAACCACTGGCCATTCTGTATCACAGCAGACATAAGAAGTAAAAGACAAATAAGCAAATAATTGAAAAATCAGACCTTTAGAATTCCTGCCGACGGTTATTCCATATTATCATAGCCATTTCAGTAATTAAACGACCCACCAGCAAAACCATCCCGATAATCATTCCCGCTGATAACAAACCAGAATAGAACTTCAAAAACGGCTCCATTTTATGTTATTTCCTGTTAGCTAAATTTTAAAAGTGAACACTTTAAAGATTAAAAGTGAAGATCTATCGAAGTCGGGCTTCGATAGTCGATTTAGGCGGTGGAATTGGCGGGGTAATCAGCACCAAAAACTTGCACTCCGGGAGTGCAAGTTTTTTCCATTACGATGGCCGGGGAAATGTGATAGAATTAAGTGATGAAGCCGGACAATCTCAAGCAAGCTATAGCTATGATGCTTATGGGAATCAAATAAAGAGAACCGGCGATGAAGACAATGCTTATCGCTTCAGCACCAAAGAATACAGCTCTTTGACAGGATTGATTTATTTTGGGGCGCGCTATTACGATCCAGAAATTGGCAGATTTTTAACCAAGGATCCATTAGGCTTTGCCGGCGGCATCAATCAGTATATCTACTGCGAATCCGATCCAGTGAATTGGATTGATCCCTGGGGGCTGTGTAAGGGGGAAAAGAACTGGCGATGGGGAGAAGAAAATTGGTTGTGGCAATATTTGCATGGAGCGGGTGTTCTTCATGCATACCCAGGTGAAACTTGGGAAGAGTATTATATTAGATTTAAAGGAAAATATGCTACACATGTTGGCATAGCTAAGTCCTTAGGTATTTGGGGATTTGGTTCTGGTGTTTCATCTGAGGTAACATCAAGGGGTTTAGAATTAGCAGGTAAGAAAGCAGAGCAATTAGCATATAAATCCTTTTCATCTTTTAGTGGAACCAGAAGTTTTACTTATATGAAAGGCTTGCCTACATCTCTAAGATGGGCTCAGACAAGTGCAGCTTTTCACACAGGATCAGTGGTATCAGGTGTCGCGACTGCTGGAACTACTGGTTATGGTGTTGGACTTTGGCTTAATGCAAAATTAAGCTATTGGACCACTAGTGTTAAATAATAAAATGAATAATTTCATAAAGGGATTAATAATTTCAGGAGTTGGTTTAAGCTCTTCTTTTATTTTATATTTTGTTTTTGATAGGCCGAACAATATAAAATTTATGAGTAGTGATTTTTTTTGGTTAGTTGGTATGCCTGTTCTTTGCGTAGGTTTAATCTTCATAAATACAAGGAAAAAAGAAGATTTATCACTAGGACTTTTTGGTAAAATCCTTCTAGGTGTTTTAGCTTTGATTTGGATTTTTATGGTGATAATGCTATTTGTTGATAAAATTAAAGCTATATAAAAAGTAAAAAATCAGAATTATCTGTATCCCAGGTGCTTTTTACTTGGGAGTTTTTATTTGTGATGGCGGAAAAGTTAGTACCAAAAACCTCCGCTCCCGGAGCGGAGGATGCTTTTCCCATTACGATGGCCGGGGACATGTGATAGAATTAAGTGATGAAGCGGGGGTTAGTTCAGCCAGCTATAGTTATGATGCTTATGGGAATCAAATAAAGAGAACCAGCGGTGAAGACAATGCTTATCGCTTCAGCACCAAAGAATACAGCTCTTTGACAGGATTGATTTATTTCGGGGCGCGCTACTACGACCCAGAAATCGGCAGATTTTTAACTAAGGATCCCTTAGGCTTTGCCGGCGGCATCAATCAGTATATCTACTGCGAATCCGATCCAGTGAATTGGATTGAT
>JAYEGO010000366.1:0-2766 GCA_034659155.1 Bacteroidota bacterium
AAATTGCTGAAATATTCCCAATACTTTAAATGAAAGGGGTAACTGCCAAGTTTTTTTAGCATCTCATGTTCAGTCATTAATTCTGTATCTCCTGATTTCATTTTAAACTTCTTACTTTCGGGGTCGTGCAAGTAGAAGAACTCAGGATGGAACTGCACACCAAGCACATTCTTATATTTATTATGATAGATGGCTTCAACCACCTTACCATCCATTGATGTTGCTGCCACATCAAATCCTTTTCCAATACTTTTTACTGCCTGGTGGTGGCTGCTGCATACATATGGTTCGTAGTTCTTATCAAGTTTATAATTGGTTGTAAAAAACTGCTTATCAATAAATTTGATTTGATGAAAACTATGATTATCCAAATCACTATCTGTATCAATATTGCGCCAATAGCTGCGATGTATTTTATTTTCATCTAATGCTAAAACATCCTCAACGTATTGCAAGTCATAAACTTCAGATGGGATATCCTGATACATATCACCGCCGGTTGCCACATTCATGGACTGCATTCCCAGGCAAATTCCATATACCACATAGTTTGGGTTTTTCTCAAGCAAAGGCTTGAAAGCATTATTGTTTTCACGACCTAATAAATGATAAAGGAAAGACAGTTCAAAAAGATTTCGGTTGGGTGTTTCAATATCAGCTAGCAAACTGGTTTTTTGTCCAAATGCAAAACCCGGAATATCACTGCCACCCAAAAAGATTATCCCATCACTATTTTCAAAAAGTTCAATGAAACTTTTGGTGCAGGAATTTTCCTGGTACAAATTATCTTTGTTGAGGTCTCCATCAACCTTTTTAAGGCTGATGTATGAAATACCATTTTCTTTTACAAATTTTTCAGCCTCATCATAACTAATTTCATTTTTAGTATAAAAGATAGCCTGATACTCCAGGTTTTCTATGTCAACAATATTATTATCTGTAAGATAGGCCATAGATTTTAAGTAAAATACATGTGGATTTACAAGAATAACTCTGTTTTTGGCATTGGTTTTATTGTCTTTTTGAGCATATATGCCATTTAACTGGACACTCAAAATGATAACTGTTAATAACAATAGTTTTTTCATTTTTGCTTTTTTAATAAATATAGATTAATAAATCCCGGCATTTTTGAGTAGAATAAGTCAAAGATACAAATTCAATAATCACTTATCAATTTGTATTTGCAGTTCATATAGTGCACTGATTCAAACTGCATGGAAAGACTCGTCAAACCACTATTAGTAAGTTCTGAACCCAAGTGCATAAAGCTTTGAAATAGTTTCCCGGGCCAACATGGAGGGATTAATAGTATAGGCCGGGAATTCTCTCCGCACAGGATAATTGTTTCTTAAGTATTCAAATTTTGAAATATCTTTTACAAAGGGCTCGTGGTCTTTCATAATGGGATAAGTAGAAAAAATAGCATGCCCAAGGGGATTCCGGGATTGATTTTCATCAAATCCAATTTCCATATTATCTGTGCCGACCAGGTTTTTAGCCTGCCACTTGTCCAATCCCAGTTTAAAATACCTGCTCAGGGCCTGTACAACCATACTTGATCCAAGGGCTTTCCCATCTGCCGAATAGCCGGCAATGTGTGGTGTGGCAATATCAACAAGCCCGACTAAAGCCGGGTCAATACCCGGTTCTTGTCCCCAAACATCCAGCACTGCACCTTTAATATGACCCGATTTTAAACTTTTTATCAAAGCTTTTTCAACTACTACTTCTCCACGAGAGGTATTGATTATAATGGCCCCCTTTTTAAGTCCTGAAATAAAGTCTTCATTACACAATTCAAGGGTTTTATCCTGGCCAATCAGGTTTAAGGGGACATGCAAACTTACCAGGTCAGATTCCTTCAGGATGGTCTCAAGCGCAACAAATTCTTTCATACCTTCCTTCCTTGCCCTTGGAGGATCATTCAAAAGAACTCTGAATCCAAGTATCCTGGCCATTTTTGCAACCTTAGCACCAACATGGCCAACTCCAATAATTCCAAGTGTTTTTTCACCGAATTTGAAATTGTGTTTTTCTGACAAATGTGCCAGGGCTGCAGCCAGGTATTGCATAACCGAAAATGAATTACAGCCTGGAGCATGTGCCCATCTTATTCCTTCGCTCTTACAGAATTCAGTATCGATATGATCAAATCCGGCAGTGGCAGTGGCAATAAATTTAATACTACTGTTTTCAAGTAATTCACGACTGGCTTTAGTACGGGTACGTATTATCAGGGCATCTGCGTTTTTAACTGCTTTCCTGTCAATCATCTGTCCTTTTAGATAAGTAACATCGCAGTATTTTTCAAAAACACCTTTCAGGTTTGGAATATCCTTATCAATCACAATGGACTTCATAGATGATTTTTCTAATGAGCTGCCAGTGTCTGTAGTGCCTGGCAAAGCCTTTAATATGAATTCTTTACCGTGCCATTTGGTCCAGGAACTCTGCTTTACCATATTCCTGGTCTTCCTTATGTTTCAGATTCAGGTAGAGGAGAACTCCAAAAATCGGAAAAAGTGGCAGCAGAAGTGCATTGCTAATACTCGACAGGATCAATTGCAGGGGGTTCAGCATAGTGCCTGTAATTTCTTCCGCATTATAACTTTCAGGATTTGATATCAAATCCATAAAGTCAGTAGCAAAAGGAATCATTGTCAAAGCACCGAGAACAAGTGAAACAACTATGTAAATAAGAATTACTACCACCACAAAACTAAGGGCTTTCCAAAAGTCGGAATGAACAATTTTAAAACTTCT
>JAYEGO010000367.1:0-2764 GCA_034659155.1 Bacteroidota bacterium
ATAGATTATCTTGAAGGTCTTTTGAAATAGATCCCAGTTACCAGACCATGCTATTTAATATCAGTAGCTTTGACAGGTATCCTGGTCTTGCGGGAAATGCTCTATCTGTACGCTGTTTGAAGGATTAGTGCTATTAAGGCATAAGGAAAGAATACTGGTATAATATATGTATTATCACAATTGTATCCAGATTAAATTTTTTCATTAGCTTTAATGCTGTGGATAATAGACCATTTGCATATAAACCTGTATTAATTGCGTTTTTCCTGTTTTTGACATCCTGGCAAAATGGGCTTACACAGCTTCATACCAATTCAAGATCGGCCTTAAAGCACTATAACATAGCAGTTGAAAGCTATCAGTTTGTAGATTATGAAAAGGCTGCATATGAACTGGAGATTGCTTTGAAACAAGATCCGGAATTTATTGAGGCTCATTTGTTAAGAGCTGAGTTGAATACAGACATGAAACGGTTTGATATAGCAATTCAGGCATACAGGGAAGTTATCAGACTGGACCCGGAATTTTATGTAAATGCATTTTTTAACCTTGGACACCTGGAGGTATTATCAGGTGAGTACATTCTGGGCAGGGAAAACCTGGAGATATTCTTAACAAAACAGGGGATTTCTAAAAGCCTGATCTCCAGGGCTAAAAAGGATATTCGTACTTGTGATTTTGCCATTCAAGCAATGAAAAATCCTGTTTCCTTTAATCCTGTTAAATTAGGGGAGGAGATAAATAGTGAATATGACGACTACTGGCCTTCGGTCACGGCAGATGATAAAACCCTGGTAATTACCCGCCTCGAGCCTTCTGATCCATTCAGTCTTTCGAAAGATAGAATGAATGAGAATTTTTACATGAGCCATCGTGAGAATGGAGCCTGGGTAAAATCATACAAACTTGCTTCACCTGTTAACACTGACAGGAACGAAGGTGCACAATCGTTAACAGCGGATGGGAATTTTATGTATTTTACGGCCTGCAACAGGGCAGATGGTTTGGGCAGTTGTGATTTGTATGTGTCCTCCAGGCTGAAAGGTAAATGGCTTGTTCCTGCAAATATGGGAACGCCTGTTAATTCAAAATCATGGGAAGCTCAGCCATCTATAGCACCAGACGGAAGGACACTTTATTTTGCCAGCAATCGTCCAGGGGGTAAGGGGAAAATGGATATTTGGTTTAGCCGGTTAGAGCCGGATGGGAAGTGGAGTGAAGCTCAAAATCTTGGTGATAGTGTGAATACTTCCGGGAATGAAATGTCTCCCTACATTCATAAAGACAATAAAACTCTGTATTTCTCATCGGATGGATGGACAGGGATGGGAGGTTTTGACCTTTTTATTACCAAAATGAAGAGTGATAGTATACGTACACATCCTGAAAACCTTGGATACCCTATCAATACATGGTCAGATGAGATAGGTATGGTACTTACTGCCAGGGGAGATATTGCTTACTATTCGTCTGCAAAGGAAAAAGAATCAGGCAAGGATATTTATATGTTTGAAATTCCGGAAGAGCTACGGCCTGAACCTGTCTCTTATATCGAAGGAAAGGTTTTTGATATCAATAGTAAGAAGTCTCTTATTGCCCGGTTTGAGTTAATTGATCTTGAGAGTAATAAAAATGTCTTTCGTGCCTTTTCTGATTATAAGGGTAAATTTCTGGTGACTTTGCCTACAAATAAAAATTACGCACTAAATGTTTCCAGGGACGGTTACCTATTCTATTCAGCCAATTTCTCCTTAAAAGGTATTGCAAGTCTCGAAGAGCCCTATCACCTCGTTGTTCCGTTAAGTCCAATAAAAACTGGAGAGAGAACTGTTTTACGAAACATCTTTTTTAATTTTAACTCTTATGAATTGTTACCGGAAAGTATTGTTGAATTAGGGAAGCTTTTGGAATTTTTGCAGGAAAACCAGGAATTAAAGATCAGGATTGAAGGACATACTGATTCAGAAGGAGATATTGATTATAATTTGAATCTGTCAGAAAAAAGGGCAAAAACCGTAATGGATTATCTGCTCTGGAAATCAATATCCAGTAACCGCCTGTCTTATAAAGGTTATGGGGAATCCAGTCCCATTTCTGACAACAGTTCTGATCAAGGCAGGGCCCAAAACAGGCGGATTGAAATTGTGGTTGTTGAATAATTTAATGCGAGGATAAAATGAATTGGAGTTCTATAGGAACTGCATGTTTTTATCTTTATTACAGCAAAATTAATGAGGATTATCTATTAGGATTTTTCCAGAACATAATATGTCGTTCCTACGGAACTCAAAACAACATATCCTTTCACACAGGGTCTCACCTGCCTGCCTGCCGGCAAGGCGACCCTGGTAATATAATGCCCTGCCTACGGCAGTTTTATGTAAGGGGAATCTACCCCTGTGGGATTTATGTAAAGAGGATGTCCGTTTTTGGACACCCTCATCCAAATATTGATTAATTGAAGTTTATGGCTAAACATAGATGTACATGGGCAATACACCCATTGGAAATTGTTTATCATGATAAAGAATGGGGTGTCCCTGTTCATGATGACCTCAAGCACTTTGAATTTTTATTGCTGGACACTTTTCAGGCAGGACTTAGCTGGTTGACAATTCTTAAAAAGAAAGAAAATTTCAGAAGGGTATTTGATCACTTTGATTATAAAATAATTGCGGAATATAAGCAGGATAAAATTTCTGAACTTCTTGATGATGCGGGTATTATTAGAAACAGGATGAAAATTCTTGCAAGTATTAAAAAT
>JAYEGO010000368.1:0-2761 GCA_034659155.1 Bacteroidota bacterium
GAGTAATTGACAAAGCTATACTCGCCGCAAATATCGGTCTTACTCCCATGAATAATGGCGAAGTTATTCATATCAGCATTCCTCCTTTAACCGAAGAACGAAGAATCCAGCTGGTAAAGCAGGCAAAAAGCGAAGGAGAAGACACAAAAATTGGGATCAGGAATACCAGAAAATGGGCCAATGATGAGTTTAAGCAACTTCAAAAAGAAGGGCTTTCTGAAGACAACCAGAAAGGCGCCGAACTGGAAGTTCAAAAACTAACTGATGATTATTCGAATAAAGTTGAGGAGTTAATTGAGTTAAAAGAAAAAGATATCCTCACCATCTAAAATACGCAGCATTTTTTCATTTCTCTATTCTAAAGAGTATTACTCCCCGGGTGACTCACAGTAATCCGGGGAGTTTTTAATATTATTCTTTAATTGCTGAAAATTTTGTAGTGTATTTTGTATGTTTCTCCACCTCTTTTCTAGTAAATGGGTCAGCATGATATTTATTGTTTAAATACATATCAAACTGATCAAGATAATGTTCACTTGCCGGAATTCCTGATTCGCCAGTAGGAATAATAGTAATAGACTTATCCCAGTCTTTTGTATTGAAAATGTGTCTGTGAGAAGCTCCATGATTTGCCTTGAATGGAGATGAAAATGGATAAGAATACGGGCTAACAGTATGAAAACTTCCACCAACAGGAACAGGATCCCGGTTTAGTTGAAATATCCTGTCAAGGAGTTTGACTTTGCCTAAAGGATGTTCCATGGTGAATTGATGAATATCTCCCCAGGACCAGGTTTTAACTTCTGAACCATATAAATCAAGTAGTTCGTTCATCACCTGACTATAACTTTTAGTCACAATATCATCAAAACTCTCTATATAATTATTGGTTCTTATATCATCCCACCACAAGTTATCTTTATCATCCCAAAAACGATCAATACAATTCCTAATCAGACCTCCTTTTGTATGATACTCTCTAAACAAATCAGAACCAAGATCATCTTCAAGAAGATTACGGATAATTTTATGATACAAGGATTCAAAAATTAAAGCTGCTGAACTCTCTGTTCCGTAAGAGCCATCCCAATCCATTAAAATTGTTAGGCCTGCGTTCTCCATGTCATTTAGTTCCGAATTCTCCAGGCTTTTCAACACATCAGGTAAAAATCTTTTTACGAGCATAGAATTTTGATCAGACTGCATTTGAATAAAATCTTCTTTCGAAAGCTTATCCCTGGATTGGAGCATTTCAACAATTCTATTATATCTGTAACCCTGCGCAAAATACGAACCGATATAGTATGGATAAGAGTTATCCACTGTTTTGTTGTTGGCCGAGGCTACATAACCACTCTTTGGGTTATATACATGTGGTAGTTCTTCGAATGGAACTTTTCCTGTCCAGTCAAATTCATCTGTTTGCCCAGGTTTAATCAAGTATTCCTCCCCTTTCCTGATCGGGACTCCCCCGGCTGCATACAACCCAATATTTCCTTCATTGTCGGCGTAAACCATATTTTGGCTTACATCAATAAAAGTTTTGAGGGCATCCTTAAAATCATCCCAGTTTTCAGCCCTGTTTAAAAGATATATCGATCGATATACATTGCTATAATCATATCCAATCCATTTCATTGAAATAGCTTCTTGCATATTCTTAAATCCTGAAACGATTGGACCTCTGTGCGTAAACCGATTTATTCGCACAATTGTATCTCCTCCCTTAAGATGAATTAATTCTTCCCTGACTTCCATCTGCCTCCACTCATTCATAAACCAATATTCATCAGGATTTTCAGGATTGATCTTTTCAAGATAAAGGTCAATATCATCCACATACAAATTGGTCATCCCCCAGGCAATTTTATGATTGTGCCCTGCAACTACAAGAGGGTTTCCTGGCATGGCTAGTCCCGTAACGTTCAATTTCCCTTCAACAACCTGGTGAATTTGATACCAGATACCGGGAGCACTTAAACCCAGGTGCATATCGTTTGCCATAAGAGGCATTCCTGTTACGGACTTTTCACCAGATATCGCCCAATTATTGCTACCAAAAAAGACTTTCAATCCCAGTTCCTCCAGCTTTTTATCAGCTTCTAACACAGAGACTTTAGTTCCCAGTAGATTTTTATCCATTTTAAACCCTGGATAAACCACAACATTATTATTACTATGGTCAGGAATCAAATCTCTAGCTTTCTCCCATCCCAATTCCTGTATAATCTTGAAAAGTGAAATTTCGGTAGAATAGGTTCCTCCAGCCAGGTCCCAGGCCATATAGCCTACAGCATTTAATGAATGTTCGGGTTCCCATTTATCTGGTTTGTATCCAAGAATTGCAAATTCTGGCGGTAAATTCTTGATATTCTGTTCAATATACTGGTTAACACCATCGGCAAAAGCCTCAACAGCTACCCTTTTTTCAAGAGAACAATCATTCATCATCATCCTTGCTTTTTCAGGGATTTTCAAAGCACGCAGGAGTTGATCGGTACTAACTAAATCTTCACCAAATATCTCTGATAATCTCCCCTGTGTTGCTCTCCTGAGTAAATTCATTTGCCACAAACGATCCTGGGCCATAACATAACCCGTTGTTCGATACAGGTCTTCTTCATTTTCGGCATATATATGAGGTATAGCAAAAGAGTCACGATACACCCTGACCTCATCTGTTAAGCCTTCTAAAAATACCTCCTTATTATAATCAGGTATTGCTCTTTTAGCAATATGAGATATAAAAAAGTATCCACCC
>JAYEGO010000369.1:0-11055 GCA_034659155.1 Bacteroidota bacterium
TACAGAGCCGCTGCCATAGCAACTCCCTGTGCACGCCCCAGCTTCAACATAGATTGTACATTTTTCCCGTAAAATGGGGCTTCAATGGCTAATTCATCCGGATGGAATTCATCTATCAGGTTAAGGCTTCTTTTAAAAATAGTTTGCAATTTGGGATAAGGATCTTTAATTTTTCTTAAATCTATGATCCCCAGCGCAATAAGTTTGGGTTTATTTTCTGTGACGGAAATAATTCCATATCCGGAAATATTTGTCCCGGGATCAAATCCCAATATAATTCTTTCTTTCTTCAAAATTCAGACATCTTCTATTCTGCACCAATTTCCCATTTCAAACCATATTTTTGCGGGTGAAGTGGAATATATGATTTCAAAGGTATTGAAGTTCCTGTAAGAGTCCCGGTACTCAAATAATATATAGCCTCCTTCAGGTAAATTTCATTTCTATCAGAGAATTCCCATTCCAGTCCATCATCCATATTTGAATCAACAGGTAAACCTGCATAGTAATCTCCTTCTCCAAGGCTATTTACAAGCCTGAATGTCACAGGTACAAATACATAGTAGTCAGCGTAACTCCATACATTCATGCCAACAGGTTTTCCATAGCTAGGACTACCTATGGTAGTTACCGTTATATATGGCTTTAAACCATTGATGATAGCTTCACTGGCAGAGGCAGTACTCCCGGATGTAAGGACAACAAGTTTAGAAAGGCTTAATGAGTTTATTTCACTCTTGAGTAAAACATCCGAATTATTATTTCCTTGCTTATCGTTATACATATATTTCACAAAAATCTTACCTGAATTTGCAGAACCTGCAATCAGGCTTGCCAGTTTCTGTGCGACATCCATCCGGCCACCTCTATTGTACCTCATATCTAATATTAATTCCTGCACACCAAAGTCCTTAAAAGAACTAAAAATAGCATCGAGTTCATCTATGGCGGGTTCAATAAAACTATTAAATACAATATGTCCCACAATCTTCCCATTAACATGCAAGGTGTCAGCATGCAAAACTGAATTAATGGTAATCAACTTCCGTGTAGAAGTAATTTCTTCAGTATTTCCATCCGGTTTTAAGAATAAGAACACATCTGTGGTTTCACTCATATAATCAGACAGGTTTGCCAAAGGGGGGATTGTAGTATTATTTACTTCAAGTATCCTCCAACCCCGTCGAACACCCTTGCTATAAAATTCACTACTCTTATAAACGAATAATATCCAATAATTTCCTTCCGCATCTCCTCTATATGAGAACCCATGTCCTTCATAAGTACCCTCTTCAAAATAGCTCTTATACTCTTCAAGGGTACTAACATAACTCCAAATATCACGGGGCAAGTACCTCATTGCATCCATCATATCTTCCGGAGTTGAATAATCATCCTTATTAATAAATGGCATAGAATCATACCACAGGTACCAGTCTGTCATTAAACCATGCACCGCCCCAGCAGCCTGAAGCTCTAATTCTTTTTCGGTTGGCAGAATTTGATCTTTGGTACAGTACTGAAACCCAGTTAAAGCAATTATGCTTAAAAAAATAATTCCTGAATATCTAATCAATCTTTTCATCTAAGTATTTACAAATTTTGATAATTGCCCTAAAAAACTCCGATTGGGCTTTTTCACCCTCTTAACGGATCTTTTGATATAATATTCCTGTTACAATCAGAATTAATCCCACAAAAGTAGTCGCAAAAATACTTTCTCCCAGAATATAGTGAATAAAAACAAGGGACAAAAATGGGGCCAGATATACCAGATTGCTGATTAAATCAGAAGATTTGCTGTATTTTAAAGCTTTCAACCAGAATAAAAAAGTAAATCCCATTTCAAAAAACCCAATGTAAATGGCAGCCAATAAGCCTTTTAATTCCGGAACTTCAAAATTCCCAGTTGCCAAATTCAGTCCAACAATAAATAAGCTTGCAAAAAAGAAGTTCAATAAAAGTTTTAGTTCTACATCTCGTTTATCCCTGACATTGAAAATAAAGAAAAATGACCAGATCAATGAACTTCCTACTGCCAGTATAAGTCCCAGGGTATTGGAATTTTTAAATCCGAAAAAAGCCCCCTGAGAAGAAATAAACATAACTCCGACAAAGCTTATTGACAGGGCAATATAGCTTCGAAGGCCAATTTTCTGACCAAGAAAAGGCCCTGACAAAAAAACCAGGACAATTGGCCATATCATATTCAATGGCTGAGCAACCTGTGCAGGCAAAAGAGAATATGCTTTAAATAGTATTAAATAATACAGGAAAGGATTCAATAAGCCCAAAATAAGCGAGCTGGAGTAATCACGAACCGAATAATTCATTAACACTTTTAACTTATTCTGTGAAATAACTACAGCCAGCATGAGCAGGAATGAAGTGATGCTTGCATACATAACCAGGAGTTGAGGATTAAGATACCTGAGCCCTATCTTAAATGCCGTAGCAACTGTAGACCAGAAGAAAATGGCCAGACCTGCATAAATATATGCCCTTTTTTGATCATTCATACAATCATTCCGAATCCGGTATAAGGAATCAGTACGGCAGGGATTTTGATCCCTTTGGATGTTTGATTGTTTTCCAGCAATGCCGCAACAATACGGGGCAAGGCCAGTGCACTTCCATTTAAAGTATGAGCCATCCTGTTCTTTTTCCCTGATTCTTCACGAAATCGTAATTTAAGCCTATTTGCCTGGAAATCTTCAAAATTTGAAACAGAACTGACTTCAAGCCATTTTTGCTGGGCTGCAGAATATACTTCAAAATCAAAGGTCAGAGCAGAAGTAAAAGAAATATCTCCCCCACAAAGTCTCATAATACGAAAAGGAAGTTCTAATTTCCGAAGAAGCTGCTCAACGTGATTTACCATTTCATCCAGGCAATCATAGGACTTATCAGGATGAACAATTTGAACAATTTCAACCTTATCAAACTGATGCACCCGATTCAATCCTCGAACATCTTTCCCATAAGATCCTGCTTCTCTCCTGAAACAAGGGGTGTAAGCTGTATTTTTTACCGGAAGTTCCTTCGCCTCAAGTATTACATCACGATACACGTTAGTAATTGGGACTTCTGAGGTTGGGATAAGATAATAGTTTTCAGAAGGTATGTGATACATTTGCCCTTCTTTATCGGGCAATTGTCCGGTACCAAAACCTGAATCTTCATTTACCATCAAGGGTGGTATAATCTCATGATACCCGGCCCCGATTGCTTCATCCAGAAAAAACTGGATCAATGCTCTCTGCAACTTTGCACCTTTCCCTTTAAATACCGGAAATCCTGCACCGGTTAGTTTATTACCAAGTTCAAAATCAAGAATATCATACTTCTTCCCCAGGTCCCAGTGAGGAATCGCATCTTTTTTAAGAACCGGCATATCTCCATATCTTCGTTCTTCAAAGTTATCCTGCTCCCCTTTCCCCGGAGGAACTGATTCATGTGGAATATTAGGAATTTGTATAAGAAGAGAGTCCATTGAGGAAGATATTTCCTGCATCTGGCTGTTTAATGCTTTAATCTCCTCCTTTAGACGAGAAGAATTTGCTTTTGCCTTAATTGCTTCCTCTTGTTGTCCGGATTTATATAAGTTTCCAATTTCGCGTGACAAGGCATTAACTTCAGCCTGTTTATTATCCTGAATATTCTGAGTTTGCCTTCGCTGATCATCCAGTTGAATAATTTCAGATACAAGCTGGGATGCATCAAAATTTTTCAATTTTAATCTTTCCACAAGCAGAGCCTGGTTTTCTCTAATATATTTAAGATGAAGCATAGGGTGAAACTTAAAATGTTATGAAAACTATAAATTACTGGATAAATTCCTGATTACTGGTAAAAAAAAACTCCTGAAATTTACAGCTTTTAAGCGGTAAATTCATCAGGAGAGTCCTAAACTTTATATAATACCGCTACCCAGCTTCAGGAACCACTGAAACAAAAGATTTATTGTCTTTTTTCTTTTGGAACTTAATTTGTCCATCTACCAATGCAAAAAGGGTGTGATCTTTACCAATCCCAACATTTGCACCAGGCTTATGTTTCGTCCCTCTTTGACGTACAATAATACTTCCGGCTTTTGCAAACTGCCCTCCATACAATTTCACGCCTAAGCGTTTGCTTTCCGATTCTCTTCCATTTCTGGAACTTCCTGCTCCCTTTTTATGTGCCATTTTTTTTCGCTTTTAGAAACTAACCAAAATCAAATGATTCAAAATTATTTTTTCTTGTCGCTTATCTTTTTTGCTGCCGGCTTAGCCGCTGCGGTCTTCTTCGCAGGAGCCTTCTTTGCTGCCGGTTTAGCAGTAGCTGCTTTTTTAACACTTGTTTTACCAGGTGCTGCTTTTTTAGCCGGAATTGTTTTAGCTGCAGGCTTAGTAGTAGTAGCTTTTTTAACCGGGGTTTTTGCTGCTGCTTTCGGAGCTTTGGTTGTTTTAGCTTTCGCAGCAGGCTTCTTACCAGCAACAGGTTTATCCGATTTTTTCTCTTCCTTTTGGGCAGTCTTCACTTCTTTTTGTTCAGAAGTTTTTACAGCCTTGGTGGCTGATGCAGCTTTGGGAGCATCATCTTTCTTTTTAGCGCCTTTTTCTACTATCGTGTCAATTAAAATCTGCGTAAAGTCCTGTCGATGACCTGTCATGACCTTATATCCTTTTCTCCTTTTCTTCTTAAAAACATTTACTTTGTCTCCCCTTGGGTGAGTCAACACCTTTCCGGTAACAAGGGCACCTTTAATATAAGGCTCTCCGATAATAACTTTACCATCCTGATCAATCAATAAAACCTGGTCAAAATCTACTACATCCCCTTCATTGTTATCTAATCTGTGAACAAAGATTTTCTGACCTTTTTCTACTTTAAATTGCTGACCTGCTACATCTACAATTGCATACATCTGAAACTATATTTTCTGGGTTTCCTTATTTTGGACTGCAAAAATATAAAAATTAATTGATATACAAACTTTTTTTGTCATCATTCTCCCTATCTGAGAGGACCTTATTCGCTTCGCTGTATTTCAATAGTAAAAAGGTTTTTCTATATTTGCATACCACAGGTCTAAATATTGTTCAGATAACTATAGAATATGGGAAAGATCAGGTTGAATGTACTTGGAATTTCTTACAGCCAGACCCAAACCGGGGCTTACGCTTTGATACTTTCTGAAGAAGATGGAAGCAGGCGTATTCCTATAATTATTGGTGGCTTTGAAGCTCAGGCTATTGCCATACAGTTAGAGGGACTAACTCCACCAAGACCTCTGACCCATGATTTATTCTTTAGTTTTGCAAAATCTTATCAAATTGGTCTTACTGAAGTAAATATTTCCCGTTTACACGAAGGAGTATTTTTTTCCAAACTCACTTGTTTTGATGGGAGTAAAGAAGTTGAAATTGATGCCCGGACTTCCGATGCTATTGCTCTTGCCTTGCGTTTTAAATGTCCCATATATACCACCAACGAAATAATTGAACAGGCAGGAATCATACTTGATGAGCAGCATGAATTTGAAAGTGACCTTGAGCATCAGGATTTCTATCCCCCTGAACATAGTCGAAAAGAACAGGGAGAGGAGTTAAAAAACTTATCTGATGAGGAATTAAAAGCCAAACTGGAGGAAGCAATTAAATCAGAGAATTACGAAAAAGCATCAATTGTTCAAAATGAAATAAACGCAAGAAAAAAACTGTAGAGAACGAAGTGCCGGCCGGCCGGCAAAGGCTGGGTTACATTGGTGAAGAGGTTTTTTATTTTCTTCATCCTCACTTAAATAAAAAATCCTAACCAGATGAAAAGAACATTAAGCTCCTTATTCCTATTTTACATTTTCTTTCTTTTCTCCGCAGCAAATATTCCTCCATCAGACTCATTAAACATAGATACTCAAGAACCCGTAGAATTTGCCGACAGCAACATTTCGGTTACAGATGAATCTTCCTCGCAATCCGATCAGAACCTTTTGCTTGATGATTCAGGAAAAGTAGTCCCTGACACCTCAGGATCTGGTTTCAGCATTATTACTCTGCTGCGAGGGCTCCTTGGCATGATTGTACTTATTGTTATTGCATGGCTTTTCAGCACAAACAGGAAGGCTATATCATGGAAGGTGGTAATTACTGGTCTGGGAATTCAGATTTCACTGGCAATTGGCATTTTGTACATCCCATTTATCAGAAAAACATTTGAATTTGTAGGGAAACTCTTTGTTCTGGTTCTTGATTTCACAAAAACCGGAAGTGAATTCTTATTTGGAAGTCTTCTTGATCTGGATAAAATGGGGATGATTTTTGCCTTCCAGATTCTTCCTACCATTGTGTTCTTCTCTGCCCTTACCTCACTGCTATTTTACCTTGGGATCATACAAAAAATTGTTTATGGCCTTGCGTGGCTGATGACCAGGATTCTGAAATTATCCGGTGCCGAAAGCTTATCTGTTGCAGGCAATATCTTCCTTGGGCAAACCGAATCGCCACTGATGATAAAGGCTTACCTTCCTAAAATGAATCGTTCAGAGATACTCCTGGTTATGGCCGGAGGAATGGCTACCCTTGCCGGAGGAGTTTTGGCTGCATACATAGGTTTTCTTGGTGGTGATGATCCTGTTCAAAGGCTTAATTTCGCAAAGCACCTGTTGGCAGCATCGGTTATGGCTGCACCCGGAGCCATAGTTATTTCAAAAATTGTAGTTCCACAAACTGAAGATATTAGTTCAGATATAGAAATTACTCATGATAAAATAGGAAGCAATGTTCTTGATGCTGTTTCAAATGGCACAACCGAAGGTCTTAAACTGGCGGCTAATGTTGCCGCTATGCTTCTTGTTTTTATTGCATTCATTGCCATGTTTAACTTTATTTCCGTTTGGATTGGGAAAGTCACCAATTTGAACGAAGTCATTATGGAAGCCACAGATGGTAAATACAAAGAACTTTCCCTGCAATTTATACTGGGCTACCTTTTTGCCCCACTTATGTGGCTTATAGGAGTTGCCAGGGAAGACATGACTGTTGTAGGCAGGCTACTTGGAGAAAAGCTTATACTCACAGAATTTATTGGTTACATTAGCCTGTCTGAGTTGAAGGCAACCGGAGGGCTGGTTCACCAAAAATCAGTTATCATGGCCACATATATGTTGTGTGGTTTTGCGAATTTTGCATCTATTGGAATTCAGATTGGAGGAATTGGTTCACTTGCTCCAAATCAAAGAGTTCTGCTTTCAAAATTTGGCATGAGAGCTCTTCTTGCCGGTACACTGGCTTCATTGCTGTCGGCTACAATTATCGGGACTATTCTTGGTTGAAAAACTATAGCTCCCCTGCAAGCCCCTAATTATTCCTTTTTTTTACTAATTTGCAAAGCAATATTTTTAATCTCTTCATTACTAATCCTATGAGCAAAATAATTGTTTTAGGAGCTGGCCTGGTTGGAAAGGCCATCGCTCTTGACCTGAATAAAAATCATCATGTAACCGCTGTAGATTCAAATACTGAGAGACTTGCAGAATTGGAAGCTTCAGGAATAACAGGACTAAAGCTGGACTTATCAATAGGAGATACAATTAAGAATGCTGTCAGTGAATATGACCTGGTAATCGGAGCAGTTCCCGGATATATGGGACATCATGTTATGAAAAATGTTATTGAAGCAGGGCAAAGCATGGTAGATATATCTTTTATGCCGGAAGACCCGGGGGATCTGCATGAGCTGGCCCAGGAATCAGGAGTTTGCATTGTTACGGATTGTGGAATAGCTCCGGGAATGTCAAATATCATTTTGGGATATCACAATAAGAACATGAAAGTGGAACATTTTGAATGCCTGGTTGGAGGCCTTCCCGTTATAAGAGAATGGCCTTATGAGTACAAAGCTGTATTTTCGCCAATTGATGTCATTGAAGAATATATTCGTCCGGCCAGATATGTTGAGAATGGAGCAATAATTACCCGGGAGGCTCTTTCAAATGCCGAGTTAGTGGAATTCGAGGGAGTTGGCACATTGGAATCCTGGAATTCGGACGGACTTCGCTCACTTATTCAAACCATGGATATTCCAAATATGATAGAAAAAACCCTCAGATATCCAGGAACCATTGAATACCTGAAAGTATTAAGAGAAACCGGATTTTTCTCCTATGATGAAATCGAAGTGAATGGTAAAATGATACGACCAATTGAATTAACAACACGCCTCTTATTTCCGAAATGGAAGCTTAAACCCGGAGAAGAAGATTATACTATAATGAGAATAAAAATAGATGGGCAGAAGCAAGGTGAAAACAGATCTTACTCCTATTCGCTTTTGGATCGTTATGACAGAGAGCAAAAAATCATTTCTATGGCAAGAACTACAGGATACACCTGTACGGCTGTGGCAAACCTTGTTCTGGAAAACAAATTCAATAAGCCAGGGATTAATCCCCCTGAATTTGTAGGAGAAGATCCAGAAAACTATCGCTATGTAATGGAATATCTTGAGAAACGAAATGTTGTATTCAGGATAGATAAATCCTAAAACCAAGTCTGTATAGCTTTTTAAGAAATCCTACTCTATTTGATACTAATAAATTCGAAAAAATGAAAGTAATTAAGCTGCAAAAGAACCTTATATATATTTTGGGTATCCTATTATTTATAGTATTTTCTGCACCAGCTAAAGGGAAAATCCTGGAATTAAGATCTCCGGATAAAAAAATAAAACTACAGCTATTTGTTGACTCTCAAATTCAAATATCCATTCATTTAAATGAGCAAGTCGTACTGGAAAAATCTCCAATATCGCTTGAGATTAATGGAATTTTAAAGAGTCCGATAATAAAAACCCATTCCTCCCGGAGCATACAAGAGCAAGTGGTTCCTGTAGTTCCAACTAAAAATGCAGAAATTCAGGACCACTACAATGAATTAAGTGTTGAATTTCAAGGGAATTATTCCCTGAAATTGAGAGTATATAACAGTGGTGTAGCCTATAGGTTTCAAACCTCCTTCAAAAAAGAAATAGTGATTACAGGAGAAAAGGCGGAATACAATTTCCCTGAATCGCACCCGGTATATTTTCCTGAAGAAGAAAGCTTTTTTTCACACAATGAAAGGGCTTATCTTCTGCTCAATCTCGCTGAAATCCCTGAAGAGTCATTTTGCTCTTTACCAATGCTTTTAGCGCCTGAAAATGGAACACGAATATTAATCACGGAATCAGACATTCAGGATTATCCGGGGATGTGGCTGAAAGGGACTTCATCAAACAGTTTGCACGCGATATTACCTCATGCATCTGCAGAAGAGACACAAGAAAATGACAGAAATGTGAAAGTTACCAAAAGAGAATCATTTTTGGCGAAAACAAAAGGGTCAAGGAATTTTCCCTGGAGAGTTTTCATCATAGGCGAAAATGATAAATCCTTACTGGAAAATGAATTGGTTTATTGCCTGGCATCACCAGGTGAGATAGAAAATACTTCATGGATTAAAGCCGGCAAAGTGGCATGGGACTGGTGGAATAATTTGAATGTTTATGGTGTTGATTTTATTTCGGGACTCAATACCGATACATACAAGTATTATATTGATTTTGCATCTGATTATGGAATAGAGTACATAGTTCTGGATGAAGGGTGGTATGAATTGGGAGACTTATTTGATATCAATCCAGATATTAATATGGAAGAACTTTTTGCTTATGCCAAAAAGAAAAATGTTGGAATTATCCTTTGGGTAATATGGAAAACTCTTGATGATCAGCTTGAAGAAGCCCTCAATCAGTTTGCCGAGTGGGGAGCAGTCGGAATAAAAGTTGACTTCATGCAAAGAGATGACCAATGGATGGTAAATTACTATTGGAAAATTTCCAGGGAAGCTGCCAAAAGAGAACTGCTTGTTGATTTTCATGGTGCCTATAAGCCATCAGGATTGAGAAGAACCTACCCTAATGTTCTTACCCGTGAAGGCTTGAGAGGCCTGGAATGGAACAAATGGAGTGATGTAATCACCCCAACACATAATCTCACTATTCCTTTTATCAGGATGGTTGCAGGACCAATGGATTATACCCCCGGAGCAATGGTAAATGCTCACAAAGATAATTTTACAGCTCATTTTTCTCGTCCTATGAGCCAGGGAACCAGGGTACACCAAATGGCTATGTATGTTGTATATGAAAGTCCACTGCAAATGCTGGCCGACAACCCTTCAAATTACAAAAAAGAAGAAGAATGTACAAGGTTTATTACAGGTATCCCAGTTACATGGGATGAAACAATTGTATTAGAGGCAAAAATCGGAGAATATATACTGATTGCCAGGCGAAAAAAGGATGACTGGTTTGTGGCAGCAATGAATAATGAGACAGAGATTGAACTTAAGCTGGATCTTTCTTTCCTGAAAAATGGTAAGTATTCAATGCAACAATTTCAGGATGGAGTAAATGCCAATAAATATGCAAGCGACTATTCAAAATCAAATGAAACTGTAACAAATAATAGTACCATAAATATCAAACTTGCCGGTGGTGGCGGCTGGACTAGCAAAATTCAACCCCTGGAAGAAGACTTTTAACCAGCATGTGAATTGAAAAAAACATTCAGCCGAGACTAGTGTCAAATCAAGCATATAGTTTCCTGTGGTCATGCTGAATCCTGCCTGCCTGCAGGCAGGTTATTTCAGCATCTCCACATCTGCCAGAAGATTCTGAAGCGAGTTCAGGATGACGAATCCAAACAGGAAAATTTGACTTTGCACTGGTTCTAAAAATTCCATGAAATTTAACTATATTCGCAGCCTTATTAAATAAAACACAAAACAGATGAAAAAAGTATTAATTGTATTAGCAGTAGCATTAAGTTTTACTGCCTGTTCAACAAAAAAAACCGGATACGAAATAGAAGGGTCCTTTTCTAACTCAAACGGAGAAACAATAAGCTTAATGGTTCTGGCAGCAAACAACCTTGAGATGGTGGATTCTGTCAAATTAGATGAAAATGGTCATTTCAGCTTATCAGGAGAACTGGAAGCTCCAAACTTATTTATGCTGACAGCAGGACAGATG
>JAYEGO010000370.1:0-2753 GCA_034659155.1 Bacteroidota bacterium
ATGGTTTGCCGGTAAAATATCATCAAAATCAGAAGCTACCTTGAACTTATAAACTCCTGATACTACGGCAATAAGAAAAATTACGAATATCCATATAACTTGTCTTGGACGTTTTGATATAAAGCCAGCCAGGCCAGTAAGTATTTTACTCAGAAAGCCGTTTTTTCTCTCGGAAAAACTTTTCTGAATCTTGCCCTTTTTAAAAAAGAGCATCATTGCAGGAATAAATGTCAGACTTAACAATAAAGCAAAAGCGATACCAACAGCAGAAACAACTCCCATTTGCCTGGCTGGTATCAGTATATGTGCTATAAGCCCGGCTATTCCAACAATTGTAGTTAAGCCTGTTAGAATAACGGGTTTCTTCAGGTAAAGAATAGCTTCTTTTACAATCTGTTTCATTGTCATATCAGGATATTTGGCATTTAATTCCTGATATTTTATTATAAAATGAATCCCATAATTATTTGCAATTGCAATCATCATTACAGGTACTAAAATCCCTATCAGGCTTATTTGCCAGCCAAACAGCGGAATTGATGCCATTGCTATTAGTATTGAGATTGTAACAATCGACATTGGTAATAACACACCTCTTTTTTCTTTAAAAGAGATCCATAGAAAAACAAACATTACCACCATAGCTATTGGCAATAATATCATAAAGTCACGAGAAATTTTCTCGTTTGCTTCTGCCCGTAAATATGGCTGCCCGTTAATTAGAATGGTTTCACTACCTGGGTATTTGTCTAGTAGCTCATATATTGCCGACATCAGTTCCGCATCTGATTTTTTTGTAACAGAATTCAGCATGATCATAGTATATCGAAAATCTTCAGATACTATAAGCTTATAGGCAAGTTCATTTGTTATTATCTCTTCGCGTAGCTTCTCCTTCCTGCTTTCAGATTTTGGTATCCTTTTAATTACCGGATTAACAATCATTGCCCCTTCTTCGCCTTTAATGCTTTTTGAATCGAAAAGCGACATTACCATATCAAAGTCCTTCATGCGATTAAACTCTTTGCTCAAGGCTTGAATGCGTCTCAATGTAGAGTCATTTAGCACATCATCTGTTTCAAATACAATCAGTAAGGGATCGCTTTTCCCAAAAACCTGTTCAATTTTATCATTGTTGACTTTGGATGCCATTTGATCGGGCAGATACGACATCAGATCAGAATTAATGCTTGTTTTCATTAAAGGGAAAATGCATAAAACTACAATCAACACTGTTAGTATTATGATTAACCATTTGTGTCTTATTATGAATATTTCCTTATTCATCTCTTTATTTTAAGGAATTAGAAACTTGCTTTTAATTCCAGGAATGCTCCACTTAACACAGGTGCTGAATAATCGAATATTGATTTATCCTGGCCACTCATATAAGAACCACCAATTGAAGCAGCAAGGGCATCGCTTATTCTCCATGTTACCCTGGGGCGTATCATTAGCTCCTCGGATGTGATATTATAATAGCCTCCAAGCTCAATATTCCAGGTATCATAGGCTATTGCTTTACTCAAAAGCAACATGATTGCATGATTGGTCTCTTCCTGCTGGTAGAACATTTTCCTGTTAAATAATGCCGATTCATATTCAATCATTTCCACAGCGTATTGCATTTGAGCTAAAGGATCAAATGGATCGCTTAATACAGGTACTTGCAATTCAGTATAATCAAGTGTATATTTTCCCACATATTGCAGAATAGTTGTTACTCCCCAAAAAACATGCTCTACACCAAAAACATAGGCAATATCGGGGTTTGGGATATACATAATCTGTTCATAATTATCTGTTAGCTTGTATGCTGCTTCAGCTCGCAGTATCCACGAATTAAGCGGTAAAGTAAAATCTGCACCCAGGGTATTTTTCCGGTAGGGTGTGGCTGAATTTGTTACTACCGGTTCACCTGTGGCGAAATCAACCGTATCAACATTGAATCCGTAGAAGGGGTCATATCCTCTGAACCAGGATACAGAAAATCCGATTTTTGAAAATTCAAAGTTCAATCGTGTTGCCACAGAACCATTCCCGAATGATTTTTCAGGTAAAGCAGCTTCATCAAAACTTACACCTTCTCCCAAATCAAACAGGTCGAAACGATAATTAGATGGCAAATAGAGAGGAATGCCAATAAGCTCAATGTCAATTGCTGAACTAAAGCGATATTTCAATCTCAACATGAAGTTGGATAATTTCTGATCATCCATATCAGATGTCAGAAAGAAATAGTCGTTTGGGGTAATATTATTTGTAGGGTTGAACCCATCGGTACGTCCCCATGCAATAATCTGGTTTCCAAGAAACAAGTCAAATTTATCTGAATTATATCCTGCATAAACCTCTCGCAGTTGAAGTTTAACATACTCTTCATCAAAATTTACTCCTCCACGAAATCGCAAATCGGAATATAAAAAAGTATTGGCATGAGATAACTTTCCCTGTAAACAAAACTCTCCGAATACAGATGAATAATCGTAATACTCACTTCCTCCATAAGCTGATCCCCGTGCAAATCCATTAAATTCTATTCCTTTATCTGCACTCTGGTCCGGTTCGTCTTGTGCGCTTTCAAATAGTCCCTGTCCCCTGCTTGCAGCTACGGTAAGCAGACATATGATTGTTAATAACAGGCATCGCTTAATCATATCTGTAGTTTTAATGTGTTTCGAATGCAAATTAAAACTACAATTGCAGGATATGGTTCTACTTTTAAACTATGGACAAAAAGTACAGGTGCAAAC
>JAYEGO010000371.1:0-2752 GCA_034659155.1 Bacteroidota bacterium
TCGCGTTATAATACTAACGGCTCATTGGATAATGATTTTGGAAATGATGGTGTGGTATTATTTGATGGTGGCACCGATTCTGATGCCGCCTGGGATATGCTCATCCAGGACGATGGCAAAATCCTTATTAGCGGAAGTGTTAACAATCAATTTACTACTGTAGATGATTTTGCCATGGTCCGGTTTAATACTGATGGTACTCCTGATAACACTTTTGGCACAGGAGGCCTGGTAATCACCGATATAGATGGACAATGGGATAATGCCTATGCATTAGCAATACAGGACGATGGCAAGATATTATTAGCCGGAGAGGCTTATTCGGGCACAAAGCGGAATATGTGTGTTGTCAGATATGAATCGAATGGATCAATGGACTTAACATTTGGCTCCGGCGGTATAGTCCTGAATTCTATAGGGTGTGTTAAAGATAGAACCAGGGCCATGACTTTACAGGCCGATGGGAAAATCCTGGTTGCCGGATTTATGGTGGATGGCCTCGACGAACAAGCATTTCTTACCCGCATTAATACAGATGGTTCAATCGACAATAGTTTTGGAAATGCCGGAGTTGCTACTCTGGATGTAGGCGGAAACGACGACAGATATTGGGCTCTGAGTGTTCGTCCCGACGGAAAGATCATTGCTGCCGGATATAACGGAACCGCAAGCAACTGGGATTATATGCTGGTAAGGTATCTTATTGACGGAACCCTGGATAACACATTTGGAAGTAATGGCATTGCCCTGAGCAATTTCGGTATTAACGACATGGTGCAGGACATGGTGCTTCAGCCGGATGGAAAAATCCTTATTGCAGGCGGGGGTTTCGTGTTTGAACTAATCCGCTTTATGGAAAACGGATATCCGGATACTGATTTCGGAGATAACGGGATCGTGAATACTACTATCGGAACCGGTTTCTCATTTTGTCAGGCACTGGCACAGCAGTCTGATGGAAAAATTGTCCTTGCAGGACATACCAGGAACCCTACAGAATATGATTTCGCCCTATGCAGGTATCACTCCGAAGAAGGAGGGTATATTATAGACCAGAACAACGTTTTTAATTCCATAAGCATATATCCAAACCCGGTAGCAGAAAATAATGTTTCCGTAAAATATCAAATTGTATCCGGGCAGGAAATTAGTATTGATCTTCTGGCTTCTGATGGAAAGATAGCAGTGTCGCTGGTGAGCAATCAATCCCGCACCGCAGGTCCTCATACTGAAGAGCTTTTGCTACCCGGAGATCTCCCGGCAGGATTATACTTTGTTCGAATCATCTCTCAAAAAGGGAGTGCTGTGATGAAGCTGGAAGTTAATTGATGGGTATGGGGGATGAGTAACTTCTAACTCAAAATACTTTAAATACTTTAAGTACTTTAAATACTCTAAGCACTATTTTTATTAACTTTGACCGCCTTAACCAAGGTAAACAATTAAGCAAGCCTTTCGAAGAAAATTAATACTCAGTATGATTATTATTGGCGGAAGAAAACTGGAGAGTGCCGACTTTTATAAAATCCTATTCGGTGGAGAAAAGATCGAATTGGATCCTGATGCTTTAAAGGAAGTAGAGAAAAGTTATTCCTTCCTGGAAAGCTTTGCCGAAGACAAAGTCATATATGGTATCAATACCGGCCTGGGGCCTATGGCCCAATACAAGATAAATAAGGAAGACCAGATAAAGCTCCAATATAATCTTATCCGCAGTCATGCCTCCGGATCGGGAAATAACATCCCAAACCGTGCTGTAAGAGGGCTAATGGTTGCCCGCTTGAATAATTTCATGCAGGGATATTCAGGGATCCATCCCAATGTGCCCGTACTGTTGAAAGATTTCATCAATGATGGCATTATCCCGGTTATACCGGAACATGGTGGTGTTGGTGCCAGCGGCGACCTGGTACAGCTTGCCCATCTGGGCCTCTGCCTTATCGGTGAAGGCGAAATGTTTTACAAGAACTATACCCATCAGGGTGCTGATGTATTCAGGGAAGCAGGACTCACACCTGCAAAAGTATACATACGCGAGGGCCTTGCCCTCGTTAACGGTACTTCATGCATGTCGGGCATAGGCATCCTCAACGTATTAAAAGCCCGTAAACTGATCGATTGGGCCCTTATGGCTTCAGCTATGATCAATGAAGTGGTGGAAACCTATGATGACCATTACTCTTACGCGCTCAACAGGGTTAAACTGCATGAAGGACAAAATGAGATCACCAATCGTTTGCAAAAGCTGCTGGAAGGAAGTAAACTTGTCAGAAAACGGGCCGACCACCTGTACAACGGAAATGGTAATACTTCAAAAGTGTTTACCCGTAAAATACAGGAATATTATTCGCTGAGGTGTATTACGCAGATCCTGGGGCCGGTGATCGACACCATTACCCATGCAGAAAAGGTCTTGCTGAACGAGATCAATTCAGTAAATGATAATCCTGTTATTGATTACAGGGATGAAAGCGTGAACCATGGAGGGAATTTTCATGGCGATTATGTTTCCCTGGAAATGGATAAGCTTAAAATTGCCATCACCAAGTTATCTATGCTTTCTGAAAGGCAGTTAAACTTCCTGATGAATGAAAAGTTAAACAACAACCTTCCTCCTTTTGTTAACCTTGGCACCCTGGGTCTGAACCTGGGCATGCAGGGTGCTCAGTTTACTGCAACATCCACTGTGGCTGAAAACCAGGCCCTGTCAAACCCTATGTATGTTCACAGCATCCCGACAAATAACGATAAC
>JAYEGO010000372.1:0-2744 GCA_034659155.1 Bacteroidota bacterium
AAGAAAGAAAAAAATGGTGTTTTCGCTATTTTCCTGGTGGTATTTCTATTCAGAGAGGCCGGCCAGTATTTAATAAGCAAAACTATATCTGTTGATTTTGATTTTTGGTTCTGGGCTATGTCTGTTAGTGGAGTTTTGTATCTCATATTAAAAGTCCTTAAAAAAAGGACTCCTTTGTTAAAAGAAAAAGGAAGATAATTACACTTAATTTGAACTTTATAAAAAAATAGAATTATGAAAATTTTCATTTCATTTTTGAGTCTCCTTATATTCCTTTCATCATCCTTTTCACAAGATGAAAAAGACTATTCAGAAGCTTTTAGCCTGATTGAGATTTGGTTGGAAGCTCAAAAAGATTTCGAGCAGCTTCCGGGAATTACTGCAATTATTATTGATGACCAAAAAGTACTTTGGTCTGGTGGATTTGGAATGGCAAATATTAATAATGAGGTTAAAGCAAATTCCTCTACTCTGTATAGTATTTGCTCTATCTCTAAACTTTTCACTTCGGTAGCAATTATGAAATTATATGATGAGGGGAAGCTTCGTTTGGATGATCAGGTAATTGATTTGCTTCCCTGGTATAATCTGGAGCAAATCTACCCTGAAAGTGGTCCGGTTACTATTCGGACCCTTTTAACTCATTCATCAGGATTACCAAGGGAAGCGGCTTATCCTTATTGGACAGGGCCTGATTTCTCTTTTCCAACCAGCGATCAGATAAAAACCAAACTTGGGGAACAAGAAACATTGTATCCGGCATCCACATATTTCCAATATAGCAACCTGGCATTAACACTTCTCGGTGAAATAGTTCGGGAAATTTCGGGTCAGGCCTATGATCAATATATACAGGAAAACATTCTCAATCCCCTGGATCTTTCAAATACTAGAACAGAATTACCTGAATCAATGCTTGGAAAGAATCTGGCAATTGGATATAGCTCAATAAACAGAGATGGTAAGCGTGAAAAAGTAAATTTCTTTCAGGCTAAGGGCATACAGGCAGCAGCTGGGTTTTCTTCAAATGTTGAAGACCTTGGCAGGTTTGCTTCCTGGCAATTCAGACTTTTATCAACCAAAGAAACAGAGATTCTTCGATCCTCTACTCTGGACTATATGCAAAGGGTTCACTGGACAGATCCTGATTGGAAAACCACACGGGGTCTGGGTTTTGGTGTTTACAAATCCTCTGATGGTACAACCTTGGTAGGTCATGGTGGATCTTGTCCGGGTTATCGTTCGAGTTTGACCCTGGATACAAAAAGCAAAATGGCTTACGTGGTAATGATCAATGCTAGTGGAACCAACCCGGGAAAATATATTGAAGGAATACGTAATATTATGAAAAAAGTTAAGCCACTAAATGATAAAAAAGAGAATGAAACCGTTGCTGAAAACTTAAAAGACTATGTTGGTTTTTATAACCAGCAGCCCTGGTGGAGTGAAATGTATATTGGAGCCTGGCAGGGAAAACTGGTTAGTCTTGATCTCCCTACTTATTCCCCTGAAAATTCCATGAAGTTTTTTAAATATATTGAAAAAGATGTATTTAGAAGAATAAGGGATGATGACACTCTTGGTGAAACCCTGGTTTTTGAACGAGACTCCATTGGAAAAGTCTTCAGGGTGAATTCTCATGGTAACTATAGTGTAAGAATCAAATAAAAATGTTAAAAGTACTATCACCTTACGATCAAAGTTTGATTAAAGAAATTCCCCTTGATGGAAAAGCAGAGGTGGAAAAAGCTCTTACAACCGCATATAAGTTATTTCAGGATCAATCAAAATGGATTCCTGCTCACGAACGTATTGCTATTTTGGAGAATACGGCAGAAATAATGAAAACCAGAATTGAAGAGTTGACCAGAACTGCAGCACAAGAAGGGGGAAAACCTTTTGTAGATTCTAAAGTTGAAGTGCTTCGGGCAATTAACGGTGTTAAAATAGCAGCCGAGAACATTGCTCAATTAAAGGGAGAACAAATTCCCATGGCTTTAACAAAGGCCTCTGAACAAAGAATTGCTTTTACAACAAGAGAACCAATTGGAGTGGTTGCATCTGTCAGTGCATTTAATCATCCACTAAATTTAATTATCCATCAAACAGTAACAGCTATAGCTGCAGGCTGTCCTGTAATAATTAAACCTGCATTAGCCACACCATTATCATGTCTTAATTTTGTGGAAATATTAACAGAAGCCGGACTGCCAAAAGCCTGGTGCCAGGTAGTGATTTGTAAACACGAGGCTGCAGAACAACTGGTTACTGATGAAAGAGTAAATTATTTTTCATTTATTGGTTCTGCTAAAATTGGTTGGTATTTGCGTTCAAAACTATCACCAGGAACACGATGTGCTTTGGAACATGGTGGTGCAGCTCCGGTTATCATAGAAAAAGATGCTGAAATTGAAGAGCTGTTGCCCGCTCTTGCCAAAGGTGGTTTTTATCACGCGGGACAGGTTTGTGTTTCTGTTCAAAGAGTATTTGTTCATGAATCTATAGTAGATGAAGTTTCTAAAGGCCTGGCTGCACTGGCAATCAAACTTAAGGTTGGCGACCAGATGGATGAACAAACTGAAGTCGGTCCGCTTATTTTACCCGAAGAAGTTGATAGAATAGAAAAGTGGGTAAATGAGGCTGTAGAATCCGGAGCAATTTTGCTGTGTGGGGGGAAGCGAATTTCAAATAGCCTTTATGAACCAACGGTTTTGTTAAACCCATCTTTAGAATCTAAAGTTTCT
>JAYEGO010000373.1:0-10996 GCA_034659155.1 Bacteroidota bacterium
ATGAGAAATTGTCAGGAAAAAGGGGTGTTGCTGCGGAAAAGTTTTTCACAAGGGAGCTAAATCGCGCCAAGGTTGACGAAGCAAAAAATGAAGGTTTTGTAACTTCCAAGACTACTGCTGAAGACTGGGATGGTTTCCAGGAATTAATGGCAGGTTCAGATATCCAGGATAAGGAACTTATACTACGTGTGCTTTCTATGTACCAGGATCCTGTTGTTCGTGAAAAAGAAATTAAAAACATCTCTGCTGCTTATAAGGTAATTGCCGATGATATCCTTCCTCAATTGAGGAGATCAAAAATCACAGTTAATGTTAATAAAATTGGTTTTTCAGACGAAGAAATAATGGATTACATTCATTCTAATCCTGACACACTTGGTTTAGAAGAAGTTCTTTATGCTGCGACCTTAACTGAAGACCTGGAAAAGCAATTAGCTACTTATGAGCTTGCCCTTGAAAAAGCCCCAAAGTGTGTTCGTGCTGCCAATAATGTAGGATTTGTATACATGAAGATGCACAAATTTGAAGAGTCTAAAGCTGCTTTTGAAAAAGCCCAGGGACTTTATGACAATGATGCAGTAAAAACCAACCTGGGTTATGCGTCTTTACTTACCGACGATGTGGCTAAAGCAAAGGATTATTTCAATTCAGTTGAAAAGCCCGGTAAAGAAGTTAACAATGGTTTGGGTCTTATTAGTATTATGGAAGGTCGCTACCAGGATGCAGTAAATTATTACGGAAAAGAAACATGTTACAATGCTGCTCTTGCACATTTATTGAATGATGACGCTCAAGGTGCAAAGACCATAATGGATAACATAAGTGCAGATTGTGCCAAGTTGTTCTACCTGAAAGCCATTGTTGGAGTTCATGTACAGAATGAAGATTATACTTTCAACAATTTACGTTCTGCCTGTGAAAAAGAACCAAAGATGAAAGATATGGCAAAGAAAGATCTGGAGTTTGCTAAGTATTTTGAGAATGATACTTTCAAGTCTATTGTTGAGTAATATAATATTATCTAAATAAAAAAGGGGCAGTTTATTTAACTGCCCCTTTTTTATTTAATTTTGTTTTTAAATGATAATCCCATAGAACTATTCCTGCACTTATTGAAATGTTGAATGAATGTTTTATACCGTATTGTGGAATCTCTATGGATGTATCGCTTAAATCTACAATTTCCTGGTCTACTCCATGAACTTCATGTCCAAATACAAAGGCGTATTTTTGTTTGTAATCCGGTTGGAAATCATCCAGAAATATTGACTCTTCAACTTGTTCAATACTTATGACCTGGAAACCTTTTTCTTTTAATTCACGAATTGCCAGGCTGGTTTTTATGTAGTAAGACCAATCCACTGATTCAGTTGCCCCCAATGCAGTTTTTTGGATATCACGGTGGGGTGGACAAGCTGTAATTCCACAAAGACAAATTGATTGAACAAGGAAAGCATCTGCCGTTCTGAATATCGAACCAACATTATTTAAACTTCTAACATTATCCAGTACAAGAACCACAGGGAGTTTTTGTGCCTTTTTAAATTCTTCAAGACTTTTTCTTTCCAGTTCTGAATTCAGAAGTTTCTTCATTTTTGAAATTGTATTTTGCAAAAATAGGAAAAGATTTTTCAATAGACAGTTACTTTCTGTACTCGTCAGACCACTATTG
The DNA here is from genome assembly GCA_034659155.1 of Bacteroidota bacterium. Classification (GTDB taxonomy): domain Bacteria; phylum Bacteroidota; class Bacteroidia; order Bacteroidales; family VadinHA17; genus JAYEGO01. The sequence continues at coordinate 1,673 of JAYEGO010000373.1, forward strand.
GTTAGTTCATCAGGGAAATACTTAAGTTTATCTACTTGCGATTACCATAAGTGGTCAGACGAGTAATAAGATAAGCCTATCTGCTGGCCTTAGCCATGAGTGGTCAAACGAGTTTCCCTGGTTCTTGAATTAGTATAAAAAAAAGCGTACTTTTGGTTTTTTAAAAATATATATATTTAAAAATGAATATACACGAATATCAAGGGAAATCAATACTTAAAAGTTTTGGTGTGAAAATTCAGGAAGGGCTTGTTACAGATACTCCTGAAAGGGCAGTTGATGCTGCAAAAGAGCTTCAAAAACAAACAGGAACCCCCATGTGGGTCATAAAGGCCCAGATTCATGCCGGAGGAAGAGGTAAGGGAGGGGGAGTAAAGTTGGCAAAGTCCCTGGATGATGTTAAGGAGATTGCAAAAACTATGATTGGTATGACACTGGTAACACACCAGACCGGTCCGGAAGGCAAAACCGTAAGTAAGATACTTATTGCCCAGGATGTATATTACCCCGGGGAAGAAGAAACAGATGAGTACTATATGAGTGTTCTTCTAAACAGGCAAACCGGAAGAAATATCATAATGTATTCAACAGAAGGTGGAATGGATATTGAAACTGTGGCTGAGAAAACCCCCCACCTGATATTTAAAGAAGAAATAGATCCGAAAGTTGGAATTATGCCTTTCCAGGCGAGGAGAGTGGCATTCAACCTGGGACTTTCAGGAAATGCTTTCAAAGATATGGTGAAGTTTGTATTGGCTCTTTATACTGCCTACGATAAAACAGACAGCTCCATGTTTGAAATCAATCCTGTTTTGAAAACCTCCGATGGACAAATATTGGCTGTAGACTGTAAGGTGAATCTTGATGACAACGCGCTGTTCCGCCATAAAGATTATATGGAACTTCGCGACCTTTCTGAAGAAGATCCTGCAGAAGTTGAAGCTGGCAAGTATGACCTGAATTTTGTAAAAATGGATGGTAATGTTGGCTGCATGGTAAATGGAGCTGGCCTGGCAATGGCAACCATGGATATTATCAAACTATCCGGTGGAGATCCTGCAAACTTCCTGGATGTTGGTGGAACTGCCAATGCTGAAACAGTAGAGGCAGGGTTCAGAATTATTTTAAAAGATCCTAATGTAAAAGCAATTTTACTGAATATTTTTGGTGGTATTGTCCGTTGTGACAGGGTTGCCCAGGGGGTAGTGGATGCCTATCAAAGTATTGGAGATATTAAGATTCCGGTAATTGTAAGATTACAAGGGACAAATGCAGAAGAAGGGAAACAGCTCATTGATCAATCGGGCTTAAAAGTTCATTCTGCAATAACCCTGCAGGAAGCTGCAGATCTTGTAAAAGAACTGGTATAAATAAAAGAGTTTATGGTTTATTCGCACCTGAAAGTAGCTCATGAGCTCGTCATCCCATTGTGATTCCTCGGTTCGGGTTCATAGTTCCGGGTTTGCCCTCGACAATCTTAATGTATAATTTGCTTTACATTTGATATATGAACTTTGACATATAGTCTCTTTTTTCCATTCCATTATTCCATCATTCCATTATTCCATCATTCCTTCTCACAATAGGCATTGTCATACACCTGGCACCTCCGCCACCTCGTGCTAATTCTGATCCTTCCAGTGCAATTACAAATTGATCATCAGGGCCCGGAACCTCTGTCCCATCCAGAAAATCTTTGGCATTGATGATTACATAGCCATGCTTGTTCATTTCTTCCATAGTATATTCATTACGGCTATAACCAAGTACCTTTCCGGGTCCGAGTGCAAAAAAATTAGCCCCGCTATGCCACTGCTCTCTTTCCTGTACCCAGAGATCTTTAGTGCCACCGGTAAAAATGGGCTTTAAACTCATCCCCAAAGATTCAAGTCCTGAAAGCAAATTGTCAATGTATCGAATAGATTTAACCTGACCGTTTTCAATGTCAATATGAACTGTTTGGTACTTATTGTTTTTTAATATTATGGGCTCAAAGAGCATGCAATGATCCCGATTCAGGAAGGTGAAAACCATGTCGAGGTGAATGAACGATTCTGGTTCGGAAGGAAGTTCTTGCACCAGGATATGTTTTTTGGCCTCTTTATTTTGTTTCAAACTTTCTACAATAAAATCTATTCCACATGAAGAAGTCCTTACCCCTTTTCCTATCACAAGAATATCTTCTCTGGCTGTTAGAATATCTCCACCCTCGTACCAGATTTTTTCATAAGCCATGGAATTCTCATCAGGGGAATAAATTTCCTTACTGAATATAGGATGGTGATTGAAAATAACCTCCATAATCATGGATTCTCTCGCTCTTACCTGACTGGCCATCTTTGAAATGTAAATTTGATTGGCATGAACCACAGCTGAATCCCTTGTAAAAAAGAAATTGTGCAATGGCTTAAGACTGAATCTTTCCTTACTGAGAAAATTTGAAAGGGTATCATAGTTTTTTGGCATGCCTTTGATAAGCACATCCGATAATGCAAGATTATCAAGAGATTCCAGTTGATTCAGAATTGCTCCTGTCTCTTTACTTTTACAAATCTTCTTCAGCAAGGCTTCCCTGGCGGGAGGTATTTCCAGTACCTCTTGAAGTAAATCAGAGACTTCCAGTGTGTGTGCAAATTTACTTAATACATTGTTGAATTGTTTATATTCCTGTCCTGCTACAGACAGGTTTAATATATCACTGTACAGAGCCCGTTCTGCATTTTCAGGATTCATGTTTTCTACCTCTGGTCCGGGTGTATGAATAATAACTGCTTCTAAAGGATCGATCTCTGAATATATTCCAGGTAATATTTTCTCTCTCATATAGGCTATAACTTGTGCGTATTATTTTCCATCATTCCATCATTCCATTCTTCCACTCTTTTATCTTTTTATCCCTACTCCCTTATGTGTCCCATCACAAAAAGGCATTTTCTTTGAGGCCCCACAGCGACAAATATAAATCACTTCCCCAGTCTCAATTTGTTTTCCTTCAGAATCTTTAAGAATAATATTTCCGGAGATCTTGAGAGGCCCATTTTCCTTGAGCTCAAATAAAGGCAGATCAGTAATTTTGTCTTTCATATTTTTTTTGCTTAGTAAGCCAATTTCTCTTCTTCATTAGGCTCTTTTATCCTCTTTCTGCGAAATTTTACGCAATCTGTGAGAGACTCTTTCACGCTGATACTCGCAGACTCTATTATTATTTTCTTCCTAAAACCAATCTTAAATATTCTCTGCGTAGATCTGCGATATCTGCGAGAAATATTAAATAAGCTCACCTCTCAAAACTCATCACTCGTAACTATCTTCCTGTGCATCCCATCACAATAAGGCATTGAATTTGATTGCCCGCAACGGCAAAAAGAAGTAAATTCTCCTGTTTTCAGTTGTTTCCCATCATGAGTGATAACTTTTATTTTCCCGTTTACTACAAGAGGACCATTTTTCATTAGCTTTACTGTTACCAGCCCTGGAGTATTTTTATTTTTCTCATCTAATTCAGCAAAATCAAATGGTCTTCTGATTTTGATATGGTTGAAATTGGATCTTGATACATCATCGTTCTTTTTGTCCTCATTCCACTTCCACATCAGGGCTTCCGTGGGGCATTTATTGACTACTTCAATGATTTTTTCTGATGAGGCAGCATCCAGGTTGACCCAGGGTCGTTTAACAGGATTAAAAACGTCAATCAGTTTAGTATAGCAAATTGATGAGTGAATACATTTGCCGGGTTTCCAATAAACTGAAATATCTTTGTTTGAATACGTCCTGTTTTTTTCGTCCATCTCTGAAATTTTGGCAAAAGTAAGAAAAGATAAGCAGTATAAAGACCTATCAATTAATCAATTTACGTTCAATAATCTAGTGTAACTTTTCACAAACCATTATTAATCATTCTGCTGCACCAGAAATCTAAATATGGTTTAGAAAGTTTAGCCTGTTTAGATGGTATTGATTGAGGAAAATTGGTTCGATTTCTGAAGTATAGTTAATAGTGATGCCCCATTAACCCCCAACCCCTCAATTCTCTAAACCTTCTCAACTTTCTCAACCTCTTTTAACCACATCGTTAATCATTTTGTAGTATCAGAAACTTGAATCCAACCCGAATGATAATAATCCTGTTCAATGAGGCTCTAATCCCTTACTACCAGGCAACCGGCCATTATATCATGCAAAGCCTGTTTTTTCTCAGTAAAGCCTGCAATTATGTAGCCAATATTAAGTATCAGACCCGAAATTATTTTTCCAAAATATCTTCCGGTAGCTCTACCAAAGGATATTGGATTTCCATCCAGATCTGTAACTTTCAGGCTTAAGGCCATTTTGCCGAGTGTAGCCTGGGTTTTGGATGATTCCATAAGAGCATAATATAGCCATCCCATAGCAATAACCACAACAACAAGTCCAAAAACAGACCCGATTATTCCAGCTATTCCAAGAAATGTTTTTTCGTCTAAATCAGCACATTCTCCAATGCCAATGGCAGAAAAAACGATTCCTCCAATGAAAGGCAATGAAACCAGGAAGCCAACAAACCCCAGGATCAGGTCATCAATAAGATAAGCAACAAAGCGGAGCCAGAAGCCAGCATATTGGACTTCTTTTTTTTCAGGTGTTAATGTTTCCATAAATTTTAATTGTTATATGATTCAATAAAGATACATAAAATCATAAAATGGCTCATTTGTTAAAATATTAAGGTATTATGTTTTTTGTTTTTCAACATCTTCACAGGTCTTTGGTTTCTGCTTGCCTATAAGATTTATAAGCGTCTTTCTGCTTTTCACATATCAATCAGGGCCGGAATAAAATAAATACCCGATTCAATGGTCAATACATGACCAGGCTAATGATTATGCAGGGTTTCGCCATGAATTGTTGCTATAACAGGGAATGATTAAAAACAGGGTGACTGAACCTGATTTTTACATTCTTACCTCGGATGTGTTGCAGAAAAACTTGAAAATATCCCTGTATATATGACAAAAGGTGATGGTTTTTAGAAGAAAACTTTATAATAAGCTACTTGCTGGAAAGCTAATACTAATCGTAAGCCTCATTTTTTCTCTTCATTTCTCCAGTTTTGATTCAGCCAGGTCAATCCTTGCATTCAGATTTTCTCTTTCCCTGGCTAGTTCTTTCACTCTTTTTTCGGTATCAGTTATCCTTCCCTGATGGTAGTGGGGAAGATATTTGTGCAATATTAACTTCTTCGGCTGATAGCAGCTCTTTTTTGCTTAATAAGCCATCTCCTTTGAATTTTATGTTGTAATTAATACTTACGTAATCCTCCCAGGCCTTCTTTAAGGTTTTTGGTTGGATCAAGACTTACCATAAGACATGTTCTCTACAAATGGGGTCCATAAATAATTCATATCTTTACTCAGCCTCTACTGCGGGCAAAGCTGGTATTTTCATTGAACAGAAACACTATGCAAAAGATACTGATTGTTGACGATGATACTTATATATGCAATTTACTGCTCAATTTCCTGGACAAACAAGGTTACCATGTTGAATCTGCATATACTGGATCCTCAGCAATGAAGAAAATTCAGGAGGAAAATTATCATTTGATCCTGAGCGACTTCAGGTTACCGGACCGGGATGGTTTCGATATCCTTTATACGGCAAGAAATAAGTATCCGGAACCTCCTGTGATGATTATGACGGCCTATGAAGACCTGGGTACAGCAGTGAGATTAATCAAATCCGGTGCTTATGACTACATTACCAAACCCCTGATTCCTGAAGAGGTGCTGGAGCTTGTCAAAGAAGTGTTGAAAAAAGGGAATCAAAAGGATACTTCAATCTCATTTGAAGCAGATTTCATAATAGGGAAAAGCAAAAACTACCTGAAAACTATTGAACATTCCCACATTGTGTCCCCGGTGGATATGACCGTAATCATCCAGGGTGAGACAGGGTCTGGTAAAGAATATGTGGCCAGATCAATCCACAATAACAGTAAAAGAAAAAAGGGACCCTTCATTGCCGTGGATTGCGGTGCCTTACCTAAAGGTCTCGTAAATAGTGAACTCTTTGGGCACATCAAAGGGTCCTTTACCGGGGCCATTAATGATAAGAGAGGGCTTTTTGAACAGGCTCACGGGGGAACGCTATTTCTTGATGAGATCTCAAACCTGGACGCCGAGAACCAGATGAAATTATTGCGCGTGCTTCAGGAAAAAACAATTACACGCATAGGAGATTCCAAAGTCATTAAGGTGGATATCAGACTGGTTGTTGCATCCAACGTAGATCTGTTGCAGGAGGTGGAGAAAAACAAACTCAGGGAGGATCTCTATCATAGGCTGAATGAGTTTAAGATAAATGTGCCTCCGCTGAGGGAGCGGGTAGAAGATATATCAGAATTTGCTGATGCTTTTATTGAAAGAGCATCCCGTCGCTTTGATAAAAAGGTATCAGGCTATGAAAATGAGGTTAGGCACATCCTGATGAATTATCCCTGGCCGGGAAATATCAGGGAGCTAAAGAACGTCCTTACCCGCTCTGTCCTGCTCGCAAAATCGAGTAAGATTACGCTGAATGAGATTCCTGAGGAGGTCAAAACCGGCCAGGCTATCTTTCAGAACAGAAATTCTCCATCAACAGCTCTAAAAAATGACATGAAATTAAAAGAGGCAGCAGAGATGGCCGAGAAAGAAGTCATTATTCAGGCGCTTGTGAGATCCAATTATAACAAGTCCCGGGCAGCAATCTTGCTTAAGATTGATCGTAAGACGCTATATAATAAAATTAAACAGTTCAATATCTCACTTATTGAACCTTAAAGTTTGATGCTTGGATTAATTAGCTATTTATGAATTTAAGCGCCACACAATTCGAACAGATACTTTCAAATGTACCTAATACTGCACTGATCATGTTTGGTGAGGATCTCAGGATTCTCAGAATTATGGACAGAGACCATTTACTGAATGAGATTTATCCGGACATATCATCCATCGGATACCTGACCGAAATAGACGATTCCCGGTGGAGCAGCTCCATTGAGGAAATTTGCAGGAATACACTGCAGGGAACCGAGCTTGCGAGTTCAGCGGAGCTAATGCCCGTTCAACAGCAATTCATGGGCACTTCCGGTCAGGTGATTGCCCATACAATATCACTGCCCGTTAAGAAGGGTGAACATTTCGGCATCTTGATATTGCAGGGGAACAGGGGTTTGATGAATGAATCCAGGGATGAATTGGAGAGGGAGAAAGAGGAGGCCGAAGCAACCAGTGAAAGCAAAAGCCGGTTTATGGCCAGGCTCAGCCATGAGATCAGGACTCCTCTAAATGCCATAATAGGATTTATCGAACAACTTCATAAAACATCCCTGAATGAAACACAGGAAAATTATCTGAAAATAATCGATCAATCTTCCATTTACCTGCTGGATCTGGTCAACGAGATCCTCACATTTTCAAAGATCGAGTCGGGCGAACAAAAGCTTGATATGGTTGATTTTAATATTGAAACACTTTTCAATGAGATTTATAATACCTTAAAGATCAGGGCCAGGGAAAAAAACATAAATTTCAGATACTCATTTGATAAAAAATTGAAACTCATACTGAGAGGAGATACTTTCAGACTGAAACAGATCGTAAACAATCTGATCAGCAACGCAATTAAATTCACAGAATATGGTTACGTGGAGCTGAAAGTGATGCACCTTAAAGAGGAGGATAACCGGGTATGGATCAGATTTACTGTTTCTGATACCGGTATCGGGATATCCAGGGATAAGATTAAGGATGTGTTTAAGGAATATAAACAGGCCAGTGCAGGGATTGCCAGGAAACATGGAGGTACCGGTCTGGGCCTCACAATCAGCAAGCGATTGACAGAACTGATGAATGGGAGGATATCCGTAAAAAGCACAGAAGGAAAGGGTTCCAGGTTTATAGTTGAAATACCAATGGAAAAAAGTGAGCGATCATTCCTTACCAAAGATACCCTGAAGATCAATCATGAGGTCTTATCCGGTAAATCTGCCCTGATCGTGGATGATGATGCCATGAACAGAATGCTGGGTGAAATCATACTGGAGGGATTTAATATGGAGGTGAGCCTGGCCAGTGACGGGAATGAGGCCATTCATATTCTGGGGAGTGAAGAATTCGATATAATCCTTCTAGATATCCATATGCCGATAATCAGTGGAGTGGATGTAGCCCATCATGTCAGGCAAGTCCTGAAAAACAAACAGGTTAAGATCTTAGCCGTAACAGCAGATATGATCAGAGATGAGTGGGATTATTACCTGGAGCAGGGTATCGATGATTACATTATCAAACCCTACCGAGAGATTAATATATTTAACAAACTAGGTCAGGTCCTCGATGTTGATTCCGATCTGATCCAACATGAAACGATAAAAATTGTACTTAAAGAAGATGAAATTACCTCACTCTATGACCTGTATGAGTTGCGTTCAGTTACCAGGGATAATCCGACATTGTTCAACGAAATGATACAGACCTTCATTGATAATGCAATAACGGGTATAAAACAGATAAAATATGCATACGAGAAAAGGGAGAACCACGAGATTCGGGAAACTGCTCACAGGCTGATCCCTTCATTTAAACATCTTGCCATAAAATCCGTTGTATCTGATCTGATCGAACTGAAAAACATATCCAATGAGAATCCGGAGATGGATCGGCTATCATTGCTGATTACAAAAATCGATAAGGAAACCACAAAAGTATTAGGTGAATTGAAAAATGAATTAGGTCAGTCAAGATGAAAGTGTGGAAGTCATTTTTCCGAAGGAACAAGAAATACAACACAGGAGTAATTCTGAGTGGTGGTGGGGCGAGAGGATTCGCCCATGCAGGTATCCTGAAAGCTCTCAATGAATCGGGAATCTACCCGGATGTTATATCCGGGGTCAGTGCAGGGGCCATTGTGGGGGCATTATACGCCGACGGACATACCCCGGATCAGATCTTCGAGATATTTTCCGGCGAGAAGAGTTTCTTCAAATACGTAAAGCTTACAATACCCCGTACAGGGATCTTTAAAGCTGTAGGTTTGAGGGAGAACCTGTCTGAAAACCTGAATGCAAAAACATTTGAGGAATTGAAGCTTCCATTATATGTAGCAGCAACCAATATTAGCAAAGGGGAGATTACCTATTTCCACAGTGGAGAAATTTTGGATAAGCTTCTTGCTTCAGCAGCTATACCCGTATTATTCAAGCCGGTTGAAATTGCTGGAGATCTTTTTGTGGATGGAGGTGTTCTTGATAACTTCCCGGTCTCTCCCATTGCAAAGGATTGCAAACAGCTGGTCGGA
>JAYEGO010000374.1:0-2742 GCA_034659155.1 Bacteroidota bacterium
GCTCTTCCCGCACAAAGTCTAAGAAAATTGGTAAAGCTATTCAGATTCTCGATGTTTTTAATTTGCCTGACATCTCTTTCGATATAAGTACTGATGTATGAAGGGTAGAAAAATTCAGGATCAATAGCACGATCATAGATGCCAGGATACATCCCCTTGAAGATTAATTGTTCATAAGTGTCAGGAACAAGCTTATCATTTTGAAGCTCTGATATACTGAATGGCAACAGTTTTAATATGGCTGCACGACCTGCCAGCGTTTGTGAAATATTTTCAAGCAAGAGGAAGTTTTGTGAACCCGACAGAACAAAATGTATTTCTTTGTTTTTATCCACAAGACCTTGAATATATGAAAAGAGTTCAGGAGTTCGCTGAATTTCATCCAGAACCGCACCTTTCGTAAAATTATTCAAAAATCCTCTTGGATCATTTATTACAGCGTTTCTTACATCAATATCCTCCAGGCTAACATAAGGGATGTCGGTGTAAATAGATCTAAGTAATGTAGTTTTACCGCTTTGTCTTGGACCAGTCAGGGTAATCACGGGAAATTGCTTCCTTAATCTATTAATGATCTTTGCTGTTTCTCTGGGTATCATGTTGTAAAAGTAATCATTAATGGACAAATACGCAATTTGATTGATGATATGTCCAATATTAAGGAACTATATATATTTTATAATTGCTATTAGGAATTAATAAGAAGATCAACCACTTCCACCAAATCTTTTACCAATTCCAGGTTAGATATTTCAATCGTATAGTCTACTAAAGAAGACTCATCATCATTTTTGGTGGGGAGTTTTTTATTTGTACTCCCTGAATCCCCCTGAAATTGGGACTTTTCGAAGAGCAAAGAGTTTACTTTTTAGCTTAGATATTGTCAGCTTACTGTATCAAAGCGTATTTCTTCAGGAAACACCAGCTTCTATCCTTTGCTACTGACCTAGCCTTTTATCAGGTACTTATTGATGAAAGCATCCATATTACATGCTATAATGTTCTCAGCAATAGGATATTCCTCCTCACTCAGACATATTATGAAGTTCTTTTGAGTCGCCAAATCTTCTATTGAAGTTTTAAGACCTTTGCTTACCTTGGGAGCAGAGGTGTATTTTATTTCAACTGCAATTTCTGGTTTGTTGGCTATTGTCAAAACCAGGTCACATTCTGCTCCTTGATGAGTTCGATAAAAATACATATCATATTGATTCTGCACATGTAGGCTAATCTGTTCAATCACATACCCTTCCCATGAATTACCTTTCATAGGATTGCCTTCGAGCATGTCATCAGTGGAAATCCCAAGTAGCTGGTGCAAAATCCCGCTATCTCGTATATATATTTTTGGAGACTTGACGATCCGCTTTTTGATGTTCATATGAAAAGGGAGCAGAATTCGTATCAAGTATGCTTCTGAAAGGAAATGAATATATTTCTTGATTGTAGGACCTGTCACTTCCAGTGATTTCGATAACAATTCCATATTCAATACATTGCCATGTATATGTGCCAGCATGATCCAGAGGTTTCTTAAAAAAGTAGGTACTGCCTGTAATCCTAATAATGGAAGATCTCTCTCAATATAGGTTTGAATGAAATTGTTAATCCAGGTTTTTGATATTTGGTCAGATGGAGCAAGAAAAGAAAGAGGGAAGCCGCCTCGGAACCAGTGCAAATCCGATAGTTTGTGATCGCAGATCTCTATGTAGTTAAATGCCCTTAGCTCTTTATATGCAATACGCCCAGCCAAAGATTCTGAAGAGTCCCTTATCAATTCTGGAGATGCCGATCCTGTAAGTATAAACCGTCCAGGAATTCGTTTTTTATCTATTACTGATCTTAGAATGGGAAATAATTCAGGTATTCGCTGGACTTCATCAATAATGATGCATGCATCTACATTATTCTCAAAATATAATGCCGGTTCAGACAATTTTGAAAGGTCCATTGGATTTTCCATGTCCAGATAAATTACTTCTTTTTCAATCTCTCCTGCCAATTTTTTGGAAAGTGTAGTTTTCCCTACTTGTCTGGGACCTGTTATACCCAATACCGGAAAGTATTCAAGAATTTCTACTAGCTCTTTTGTTCCTAAACGGGGTATCATATAGCATGAATATGTAAAATCGTATTTTAGTATTTCATGGTAAAAATATGCTATTTCTGAGAAACAAACTAATTTTATTTAGAATTGCTTAGAAAATTGACAGCTTCCTTCAAATCCTTCAACAAATCAAGGTTAGATATTTCAATCACCTTGTCTACAAAGAAAAAGCCTGATACGCTGAAAGCGTGTCGGGTTTTTTTAACTTATATATTGAATTTTTGTATGCTCTTCCAGGAAATATAATTACCTGATGATGTTTTCATTTCAGATATTCTATAAGATCATATAGCTGTGTCCTAAACTGGGACATTTGAATCGTTTGTTGTTGATCAACCAAAATTACAATATACATCTGATTAAACAGCAATCTAATTAGAAAAAACCGGAAAGGGAGAATGCCCTGTTCCGGTTTAAGAAGAAATGATAATTAAATGTGTTATTATGATGCCAGGATATCTTTCATATCATCCTCCAACATCATAATTAAATTTTCTTTTATGGCTTGAAACCTGATCTGGCGTTGAAATACAATTGCATTCATCATTTCATTTAACATCTTCAGAATGAATTCAACAACTTGTTTTCCTTCATTGTTTGGGCCTGTACCTAAGTCCTTTATCAGATCCCTTGCT
>JAYEGO010000375.1:0-10994 GCA_034659155.1 Bacteroidota bacterium
GACCGTTCACATTGCGCACAAAACAGGAGATACACTCCAGATTATCAGCGTATTGACCCGCTTTTCCTTTTTCCTTTAGGTTTTACAACAAAAAAAAAGGCTATCCTTATAAGATAGCCTTTCTCTTTATCCTTAAGCTAATGATTTCTATTCTGAGATAACTTCAAATTTAATTTCAACAGAAATTTCCCTATGTAATTTTACAGTGGCAACATAATTCCCAACCTGCTTAATTTGTTCTTCAGGAAGCTTAATGTTTTTACGATCAACTTCAAAGCCTTCTTTCTTAATAGCTTCGGCAATTTGTATATTATTCACCGAACCAAATACTTTGCCGGTGGTACTGGTCTTAGCCCCAATTTTTAAGGAAAGACCTTCCAGTTTTGTGGCAAATTCCATAGCTTCATTCTTAATCTTCTCTTCTTTATGAGCCCTTTGACGAAGATTCTCTGCATTTACCTTCCTGGCTGATTCGGTGGCTTGAATTGCTAAGCCTTTTGGAATTAAGTAATTTCTTCCATAACCGTCTTTGACATTTATTATGTCATTCTTATAACCCAAACTAGGGATATCTTGTTTTAGTATGATTTCCATAATTGACTCTCCTGCTATTTAAACATATCCACAACATAAGGCAGCAGGGATAAGTGCCTGGCCCTTTTTACTGCTTGAGCAATTTTTCTTTGATATTTCAAAGAGGTTCCTGTAATTCTACGTGGAAGAATTTTACCCTGCTCATTTAAGAACTTTTTCAGAAACTCCGGATCTTTATAATCAATATATTTGATCCTGTTTTTCTTGAAACGACAATATTTTTTCTTTTTTACATCTACTGACACCGGGGTCAGGTACCTGATTTCTGATTCATTTTTTGCCATTGTCTATTTCTCCACTTTATTTTCAGATTTCTGTCTTCTTTTCTTTTCGGCATAAGCAACTGAGTATTTGTCCATTTTGAAAGTCAGGAACCGGATGACTCTTTCATCTCTACGATATTCCACTTCCAGTTTTGAAACAATTTCGCCTTCTGCTTTAAACTCAATCAGGTAATAGAATCCTGTTGATTTCTTTTGAATGGGATAAGCCAGTTTCCTTAATCCCCAGTTCTCTTCATGAATGACCTCACCTCCATTGTCGGTAATGATCTTCTTGAACTTGTTAACCGCTTCCTTCATCTGGGTATCAGACAAAACGGGAGTTGAAATGAAAACGGTTTCGTACTGGTTCAACATAATAATTAAAAATTTAGTTAATAAACGTTTTATTTGGGCTGCAAAAATATAATATTTTTTAGTCAATACAAAGTTCTTAATAAGTATATTTGCCCGGTGGTGATTTCCTTTCGTTTTTTAAAGATGTATTGAAGGAAATTTATCCTGGATAAAAAAAATGTATATGGAGAATTTTATTGTTTCTGCACGAAAATACAGGCCTGTTACTTTTGATTCAGTCATAGGGCAGGATACGGTTACAGCAACCCTTAAAAATGCTATTAAATCAAACCACCTGGCGCAGGCATATCTTTTTTGTGGCCCCAGGGGTGTCGGGAAAACCACCTGTGCAAGAATACTGTCAAAAACAATTAATTGCAGTCAGATAACAGATGATACAGAAGCATGTGATAAGTGTGAATCATGTGAAGCATTTAATACCAGCAGATCATTCAATATTCATGAATTAGACGCTGCATCAAATAATTCAGTAGATGATATCAGAAATTTGATTGACCAGGTACGTATTCCTCCTCAGGTTGGTAAGTATAGTATTTACATCATAGATGAGGTACACATGCTTTCAGCACAGGCATTCAATTCTTTTCTGAAAACTCTGGAAGAACCTCCTGCACATGCTATTTTTATTCTTGCAACTACCGAGAAGCATAAAATTATTCCTACCATCCTTTCCAGATGTCAGATATTCGATTTCAGACGGATACGTTTGGAGGACATAGTTCAAAGACTACAATATGTGGCAAAGAATGAAGGCATTAATGCTGAGGAGGAAGCCTTGCACATAATTGCTCAAAAAGCAGACGGGGCTATGAGGGATGCCCTTTCAATTTTTGACCAGATTGTGAGTTTTTCAGGTAAGGCTATTACTTATCAAAATGTGATTGACAACCTCAATGTCCTGGATTACGAGTATTATTTCAAAATGGTGGAGTCTTTCTTGCGCGATGATTCAGTTCAGTGCTTACTTATGCTCGATGAAATCCTGAATAATGGCTTTGACCCACATCATTTTGTTACAGGTTTAAGTAGTCACATTCGCGATTTGCTCGTATGTAAAGACAAAGAAACTATTGCCCTGCTGGAGGCAGGGGCTGGTTTTAAGGAGCGATATTTGGGCCAAAGCTCCAGTACATCCGCAGACTTTTTATTTCATGCTTTGGAGATTCTTAGTGTTGCCGATTTTCAGTTCAAAACCAGTAAAAACCAGAGGTTGCACACTGAACTAACACTGATTAAATTGTGCAGGTTGACTGAGGGAGAAAAAAAAACTGAATTTTCAGGATACGAACAAGCAAAAGTAACTGGGAAAAAAAATCCAGTTGAGGAAAAACAACTTGAAACTAAATCAGCCGAAGAAAAAAAACCGTTAATTGAAAGCGAAATTCCACCCAAAGATGAGGTGTTAAAGGCTGAGGAAATTTCTTCAGTACCATTATCAAAGGAAGAGAATCAGAATAAAGTTGGGAAGTCAAGACCTGCTTATAAACCGCAAACCACATCTATAAAGGACGCTCTCAATGGTAATGTTCGCCAGAAAAATGAACCTATTATTGATCAGGTGCATGATCAAAGCCAGGCGCCTGAAGTTGTACATAAGAATAGTGAATTTAGCCTGGATGAACTTCACGCCCAATGGTTGGAATTTTTAAATAGTTCCAATATCAATAAGACGCGTTTGATTCAGACAATCAGGGCTCATAAACCGAAGCTTGAAGAAGGATTCAAGGTGGTTGTTTCATTAGAAAATAAGGATCAAAAAGAGGATTTTGATCGTTATGCAAAATCCGATATACTGGGATATTTGAAGCAAGCCTTGAAGAATCAGGAAATTACTCTGACGAGTGTGTTGAATGAGGTTAAAGAAAAGAGTAAAAAGCCCTATACAGAGGAAGAAAAATTCAACCACCTCCTTGAGAAAAACCCACATTTAAAGACACTTAAGCAGCAAATGGGACTTGATTTTGAATAATTTTTCCTCATCAGAGTAAGCTTCCAAATCATTTGTTTTCCTCCTCTGGTTTTATTAAATTTGCGCTCGCAATTCTAACTCAAAAAAACCAAAAAGTATTATGAACGGAGAGAAAATTACAATTCAAAATGGTGTTTTAAGCGTTCCTGATTCACCAGTGATTCCTTTTATAGAAGGAGATGGTACAGGACCAGATATATGGGCCGCTTCAGTGCGTGTGCTGGATGCTGCTGTTGAGAAAGCCTATAATGGAAAGAAGAAAATATTCTGGAAAGAAGTACTTGCAGGCGAAAAAGCATTTAATAAAACAGGAGAATGGTTACCCCAGGAAACTCTCGATACTATAAAAGAATATCTTATAGCAATTAAGGGTCCCTTGACTACTCCGATAGGTGGGGGCATAAGGTCTTTAAATGTAGCACTCAGACAAATATTAGACCTGTATGTTTGTCTCCGGCCAGTGAGGTATTATGATGGAGTTCCTTCGCCGGTTAAAGATCCAACTACTACCGATATGGTAATCTATCGTGAAAATTCAGAAGATATCTACGCAGGTGTGGAATACTTGCATGGGACTGAGGAAAATGAAAAAGTGAAGAAATTTCTCATAGAAGAAATGGGTGTTAACAAAATTCGTTTCCCTGAAAGCACTTCAATAGGAATTAAACCTATCTCGAAAGAAGGAACCGAAAGATTGGTGAGAGCTGCTATTGTTTTTGCACTGAAGGAAGACAGACCTTCTGTATGCTTTGTTCATAAAGGGAATATTATGAAATTTACAGAGGGCCAGTTCAAGCAATGGGGATATGACCTGGCTGAAAGAGAATTTGGTGATAAGGTATTTACATGGCAGCAGTACGACAAGATTCAGGAAAAGAGTGGCACAGTAGCAGCGAATAAAGCACAGGATGAAGCCCTTGCTTCAGGTAAATTGTTAATTAAAGATGTAATTGCTGATGCTTTTCTTCAGCAAATTCTTACAAGACCTAATGAATATTCTGTAATCGCTACCATGAACCTGAATGGAGATTATATATCTGATGCACTTGCTGCTATTGTAGGTGGAATAGGAATAGCCCCTGGTGCTAACATTAACTATGAAACAGGTAATGCAATTTTTGAAGCAACCCATGGAACTGCTCCTAAATATGCAGGTTTGGATAAGGTGAACCCTGGTTCAGTAATACTTTCAGGGGTTATGATGTTAAAGCACATGGGATGGAAAGAGGCTGCTGACCTTATAGTAAAGGCATTAGAATCTGCGATTACAAAAAAACGCGTTACCTATGATTTTGAAAGACAAATGGAAGGTGCAACTTTATTGAAATGTTCAGAGTTTGGTGATGAACTCATCAATAATATGTAAATAACCAAAACAAACAGAAATATGTTATCCTCAAAAGTTGAAGAATTATTAAATGCCCAGATAGAAAAAGAAGGCTATTCTTCTTTGTTGTATCTGGCAATGGCATCCTGGGCTGAGGCGCAGGGTTATCCTGGAATATCTCAGTGGTTGTATGCACAAGCAGATGAGGAAAAAGAACACATGCTCCAATTTGTACATTATGTTAATGACAGGGGAGGAAATGCTGTGATTCCTGGGTTTAAAAAACCCCCGGCTGAATACAATAATATTGCTCAATTGTTTGATGATGTGATGAGCCATGAACAATTTATTTCAGCATCCATAAATGATATTGTTGCTTTATGTGTTGAAGAAAAAGAATATACAACTCAAAATTGGCTTCAGGGTTTTGTGGCTGAACAAATTGAGGAGGAGGCTTCTGTTCAGGAAATTCTTGATAAGCTGAAATTGGTTGGTAATCACAACATGTATATGTTTGATAGGGATATAATGAGTATGAGAACTCCAGATTCAGATACAGGAGAATAATGCCTTTCAAGAATATGAATTAATAAACGGCCCCGCAAGAATGTGGGGCTGTTTTGTACTAATAATAAAGTATTCCGAATACATATGACAGAACCTGTTGTAATGCCTGATCAACAAATACGTCCCTTTGTAGGAACCCTTTTAGGCTGGTTCAGCATAGGCGGACTTGTCCTGGCTTTATCATTGACAGTATTTATTTCTATCTTGAGCTATGCCGGATTTGAAGCCGGTGAGATGGGAGCCATGATTGGAATTTTTGCTGTAGTAGGTTTGTTTTTTCTAATACCATGGCTGGTTTTAAAATTGGTTCTTACCATTGGTATTTTCAAAGGGAGGAAATGGACAGTGCTCATTTCTCTTGTATTTACAATAATTGGATTTATTCCAGGTTTCTTTATGCTGGGAACAGGCATAAGTTTTTTTTTACTTAGCATTGGGTTTTTAACTATGATGCTATGGGCTGAAATTAAATGCCTGAAACACCCTTATTATAACCCCGGGAAGAGGGAATAATGGAAAAACAGGAGAAACCAGGGCCGGATAGAAATGAAGTTCTTATCTGATAGCAGGTAAGACTGGTAAAGTTTGCTTATCAAAGATGTTGTAAATCATTGAATCTGATACAAAATTATTCAGTCGTACTACCTGGTTATTTACACTCACAAGATTAGAGGTTTCTGATTATTTCGTGAAATCATCCAACACTTTCCTGACCTGGTCAACAGATTCTATATAATAGGATGCTTTGGTGGTTTTTGTGCCTACCTTGATAGTAAAGGCCTCATCTGGCATCACATTAAAAGTATATTCATCGGTCCAGTCATCACCTACCGCAAGAATAAAGTCAAATTTTCTGTTCCCAATTTTCTGTAGAGAGGCCTTTCCTTTATTGATCCCTGAATACTTTATTTCGATTACTTTATCCCCATCCATAATTTCCAGATTGAGGTTTGAGGTCAATGTCCTCAATTCATCTCTAAGTTCCCACGATCGTTGAACACCAAGGTCTGGGTCAGCTTTGCGGTAATGCCAGACGAGTGAAAAATTCTTATTTTCTATGAAACTTCCGGGTGTCTGGTCAACATAGAACTCCAGTAAGGGTCTGACAGCCTCTTTCCATTTATTGTCAATCTGTTCCATCATGTGCCAATCAGCTTTTGGTTGCCTGAGCCAAACCCCATGTTCGGCAACGAAATGAATGTTCCAGCTTTCATCAAACCATCTTCCCAATGTGTCCTTATCACGACCACTAATAATTACGATCGTATTGTTCTTATCTTCCGATAGCCTTCTCAGGATATTGTAGAGTTCTTCGTCAGGCTTTGCATCCTCTGGATTTTTTTTGAACCAGGAAAGGGTGCCATCATAATCCAGGAAGAGGATTCTGTTTTTTGTATTTTTGTATTTGCTTATAATTTGGTTTATGCGGATTATAGTAAGCTTCTTTGTTAAGTTGGTTTGTTGGAGTTTCTTAACTCCCTCCATGCTTTTAATAAATCCTTTGGCCCACCTCTCAATATTGTATCTCTTTAATCTTTCAGTCATTACAGCAATCCGTCTGGACTGCTCTTCCCCGGGCATTTCAAGAGCTTCTTTGATGGCATCTACAATTTCGTTTAAGTTGTTTGGATTTACCAGTAGGGCCTCATGAAGTTCTTTGGATGCACCAGCCAGTTCACTGAGTATTAAGACTCCTTTCCCATCAAACTGTGAGGCAACAAATTCTTTTGCCACCAGATTCATTCCGTCGCGAAGGGGAAGTATAAGTCCAATATCAGCTACTTTATATATTTCAATCAGTTCATCTAATATAAAATCCTGGTTGAGATACCTGATTGGCATCCAAGTAATGCTTCCAAAATTGCCATTTATCCTTCCAACAAGCTCATCAACTTCCTTTTTCAATTGCTTATACATCATTCCACTTTCTCCTGATGGTAAGGCAAGGAGTATTAGGTCTACCTTTTCAAGGTATTGAGGATTTTGTTGCAGAAACATTTCAAAAGCCCTCAAACTGTATGGAATGCCCATGGAATATTCAAGATGGCCTATTGAAAGAATTATTTTTTTTCCCCTATCGGACATCAGGAAGGTCTCAACCTCATTCCGGATCTGTGATTTGGATTTCTTGCTATTCTCATTTCTGGTTGTTTTAGCTGCGACCTGAATTTTATTAAAGTTAATGCCCTTGGGAAAGGCATCCACCTTTAGGGTTCTTTCTCCAATAGATATTCTGTTGAAGTCAGTGTCGTGTCCCATTAAACGCCTTACACAGCTCAAAAAGTGTCGCACATAATCATAGGTGTGAAACCCAACCAGATCAGCTCCAAGCATTCCCTCAATGATCTCAACACGCCAGGGAAGAAGCCTGAAAATTTCAAAGGAGGGAAAGGGCAGATGCATGAAAATTCCAATCGATAGATTGGGCATCTTTTGTTTTATCAGGTTGGGTAGTAGCAACAAATGATAAGAATGTATCCACAGGTAATCATTTTCGTTAATGGTATGCAGGATTTTTTCTGCATATAGCTGGTTGATCTTTGTATAAGCTTTCCAGGATTCATTGTCATACACAACATTTTGGGGGAAGTAGTGGAAGAGCGGCCAAAGGGTGTTGCTGGCAAAGCCATGCAGGTATTTGTTATGTTCTTCAGGATCAGGAAAAACAGGAAAACAATTATAATTTTCCAGTTGACTTTTTAAATCCCGTATTTCCCTAATGTTGAAATCATGATTTTCAATACCTGTGTGCCCAATCCATTGGGTGTGAAACCCTTTGTAGAAGTCCTGCAGACCAGAACTGGTTAGCTCATCACCCGGCTGGATATGGTAATTATTCCCGGTGAGTTGAATGTTGACTGGTAAGATGCTGGCTGCAACGAAAAGACGCTTCATCGGAAATATATTATTTTTGTCGTAATTTATAAAGTTAATAATCTTCCTGGCATTTTCATTAGATTATTTGAATGCCCAGATAAAATTAAATACCTTAACGACGTAAACCAACTAAAAACAGTAAAAATTATTTTTATGCTAAATTTTGATGCAGTTATATTTGACCTTGATGGGGTAATTACTAAAACAGCACTGGTCCATGGATCTGCCTGGAAAATGGTGTTTGATGAATATCTCAGATCCCGGGAGAAACGTTTTAAGGAGACTTTCAGAGAATTCACCCATAATGAAGATTATCTTCCCTTTGTAGATGGCAAACCACGGTATAAAGGAGTGGCCTCATTTCTTGAATCCCGTGGGATTGATATTCCCTTTGGAGATCCCTCAGACGATCCAGGGAAAGAGACAGTTTGTGGTTTAGGAAACCAAAAAAACCTGAAGTTTAATGAGGTACTCGATAATGAAGGGGTCATGGTATATGATTCAACTGTGAATTTAATCTATGAATTGAAAAAGAAGAATATTAGGATTGGAGTTGCTTCCTCCAGTAAAAACTGCAAAGCAGTATTACAACGAGTAGAACTGCTTTCGGTGTTCGAAACCAGGATTGACGGTGAAGTATCGGTAGAAATGAATTTACAAGGGAAACCAGAACCCGATATTTTTACCACAGCCTGTGACGAGCTTGGGGTTGAGTATCACAAAGCTGTTATTGTTGAAGATGCAGTTTCAGGCGTTCAGGCTGGCAGGAATGGCAATTTTGGACTGGTTATTGGATTGGCCCGTGAAGAGAACCGTGAAGAACTATTGGTGAATGGAGCTGATATTGTACTTGAAGATATGGAGGAAACAAATATCGGGGAAATCGACAAATGGTTCCAGTCAGGCATGAAAGAAGATACCTGGGAACTGAAATATTATAATTATGATGTGAATCTGGAGAAATCCAGAGAGGCATTGCTAACCGTTGGAAATGGTTATTTTGGAACACGCGGTGCTATGGAGGAGAGTTATCCGGGCAATAAAAATTATTCCGGCACCTATATTCACGGTTTGTTTAACAGGCTTACTTCAAAAGTAGGGGATCATGAAATTGAAAACGAAGACCTGGTCAATATATCTAACTGGTTACCCATAACTTTTCGTATTGATAAAGGAGCATGGTTTATTCTTGATCCTGAGCCATCATTTGAGATTGAAAAAATACACCGGAAGCTGGACTTTCGGAGTGGTGAACTTTCACGTACCTTAGTACTTAAGGATGACGAAGGCAGGATTACCGAAATCATATCCAAACGGTTTGCCAGCATGGATAATCCTAATCTTGCTGGATTACAATACAGTATCAAAGCCCTCAACTATGAGGCATCTGTTGAAATCCGGACGGAGATAGCGGGAGATCACGTCAACGCTGGAGTAGAGCGTTACAAGCAATTGAATCAAAAACACTTATTAGCTGTTTATGAAAAAACAGAGGGGTCTAAAGCTTACCTTGAGGTACGTACTTCACAGTCAGATATCCCTATTGTTATGGGAGCAATCCATAAGCTGTCGGGCGCAGAGGCAGAACCAAAAGCTTATACCTCCCAGGGCAAAGCTGGTATTTTGTTCAAGATGGCAGCCAAAAAGGGTCAGGAAATCATACTTGATAAATTGGTTGCTATTCATAGCGGTCTTGATACCAGTAGCAAGGACCCGGCTATTTCTGTAAAAGAATTCCTGGCTTCTTCGAGTGATTATGATGAGGAATTCCAGAAATCTTCTGTCGCATGGGGGAAAATATGGAAAGAGATTGATGTTCAGATTTGTGGCGACAGGTTATCTCAAAAACTGATTAGGCTCCATCTTTATCATATGATGGTTACGGCATCACCACATTTTGCCGGATTGGATTCCGGGATTCCCCCAAGGGGATTACACGGGGAGGCATACCGGGGACATATTTTCTGGGATGAACTCTATATCCTTCCTCTTTATAATATCCATTACCCGGAAGTAGTCAAAGCAGCGCTGATGTATCGGTACAGAAGGCTCGATGAGGCGCGTAAGTATGCTGTTGAACATGCTTACAGTGGAGCTATGTTTCCATGGCAAAGCGGAAGTGACGGAAGGGAGGAAACCCAGACCATACACCTGAATCCTTTGTCAGGAGAGTGGGGTGATGATTATAGTTCATTGCAACGGCATGTCTCACTGGCCATTGCTTACAATATCTGGAATTACTACTGGACTACTGCAGATGAGGATTTTATGACTATTTATGGTACGGAAATGTTCCTTGATATTTGCAAGTTCTGGGCCAGTAAATGTCATTTCGATATCAATGATCAAAAGTACCATATTGACCGCGTTATGGGGCCAGATGAATATCATGAGAAATTGCCAGGATCAAAAGAGGGCGGACTCACTGATAATGCGTATACAAACATTATGTCTAGCTGGATCTTTGAAAAGGCTTTTCATCTTCTTCAGCTTTTACCGGTAAAAAAGCAACAAGAGATACTTCAAAAACTTGAACTTTCTAACAAAGTACTGACTACCTGGCAAGCGACCCGAAAAAACCTTTCTCTAAATGTTTCCGAAGAAGGGATTGTAGAACAGTTCAAAGGGTATTTCGATCTGGAAGAGCTCGATTGGGAACACTATCAAAATAAGTATGGAGATATTCACAGGCTTGATAGAATACTTAAGGCAGAAGGGGAATCACCCGATAGGTATAAACTATCAAAACAGCCCGATTTCCTGATGTCATTCTACAACCTTGGGTTTAATGAGACTAAACATATCATAAACGGTTTAGGATATGCATTGCCTGATGAATTTGCCCAACGCAATTTTGATTATTATATGGCCCGTACTTCACATGGGTCAACCCTCAGCAGACTGGTGCATGCCCGGATTGCTCATCAGTTAGGAAAAACTGAAATCGCCTGGAAAATGTACATAGAAGCATTGCAGAGTGACCTGGTGGACCTACAGGGAGGAACTACCGGTGAAGGTATCC
>JAYEGO010000376.1:0-4453 GCA_034659155.1 Bacteroidota bacterium
AGTTTAAAATATTTCCAAGTTTTACCAGGTTACTCCCTGAATCTTTTAAGCCAACTATATTAGGATGATCTGCCAATTCTATGATTAGTTGAGCCTCCAGGTCTATTCCTGTGCTGGCTGGCATATTGTAGATCAATACCGGTATGGGAGAATTATCTGCAACTGCCCTGAAGTGATTACTTAATGCCTGCCTGGTCATGCTTCCCTTATAATAAAATGGGTTCAATACAAGAGCAGCATCTGCCCCGGCTTCTGCAGCTTTACCGGTAAGCCAGATTGTCTCCCGGGTGGACTGACATCCTGTTCCGGCCAGCATGATTTTTTCTTTTGGAATAACTTCGCGTCCAGCCTTTAGAATTTCTAATTTTTCCTCATCTGACAACATTACAAATTCACCATTTGACCCAAGCAGGAGGTATCCGCTTAGATCATACTTGCTTAAAAATTTAATGTTGGCCTGTAATTTTTCAGGAACGAGGTTCCCCTTTGAGTCAAAAGGAGTGGTTAGAGGAGGTATGATGCCTTTTAGATACATGTTATGCGGGTAATTGATTAATCAAGATCAAATATTAAAGTTGAGAAAGTTTAGAAGGTTGAGGGAGTCGGATGTTAGAAGTTTTATAAAGGGATTCTACTTCTTTTTCTCCCTGTTTTCTAAACGGTCTTCATCTTGTTCTTTACTTTCTCTGATCATATCCTCTACATTATCCATTTGTGGAGACTCCTGAATTGCTTTCCAGTCAAATTTTTCATCAAAGGGATCAAGTGCTTTTTGAGGCTCGAAGATTCTGTTATCAACCTCTAAGGCGTGATATGGTATGTAATCCGGAGTGTTTTTAAAAAAGTCAGACAGATCCGTAGCACCGGCATCATATTGATTTAAGTAAGGCAGGCCTAAAATGTTCCAGAATGTTTTAAACAAACTGCCAAAGCTATAATGTATATGACTCACATAGTCTCTTTTTACCCAGGGAGAAATAAGCATTAAGATACTACGATGAGCATCGATATGATCTACCCCGTTTTGTGCGTCATCTTCTGTAATCACAATCAACATATTCTTCCAATATGGAGTTCGTGACAGGTATTCTACAATGCGACCCACAGCCAAATCATTATCTGCCATATAACTTTCCCGGAAAGGGTATCCGGCATCCGGCCTGTCACCTGCACCATGATCATTTGGAATAATCACTGTAATAAATTCCGGCATGGTGTCCTTTCCGCTAATCCATTTTTTATCAAATTCCTTAATAAACTGATCGATGCGGAATTGATCTGGAATGGCCATATTATAAGTTGGGTATGTTTTGGAACTGCGTTCATAAAGTGGCTGTGGCATTGGGTAGTTTATATAATGGCGAACAGCGGTATATTTATATTCAGCTTTATATATTGCAGGTTCAAACATAATACTAAATCCAAAATTATAGAAGTTCACCCCATGGCGTTCTAAATGATCCCACATGGAGCCTGCTTCATTATAATCTTCAGGATAAATTGCTCCTGCTGCTCCATTCATTGCGAACACACCCGGAGCATTTGAGTTTCCCCTAAAGTTCCGGTTCCCGCCATAACTTGCAGAGGTAGATGTTTCGCACCATTCATTGGGGTAAGTATTTACCAACCAGCGGTGACCATCGGCAGAAACATCTGAATCTACATAAAAGTTGTCTGAGATAGCAAACTGATTGGCAATAGCCAAATGATTAGGCATAACAGTAGCATTTAAAACAGAATCAGTTTTTTTCCTGTTTGAAAAACTTGCCCGCATCCCGTATCGTGCTATACCAGGATCTCCATTGCCTTTCTCAATTTGTCCGAAAACTTCATCATAAGTTCGATTTTCCTTAGAAATAAACACAATGTGTTTTATGGGACTTTCTTTTTCTCCGGGGAATAATGGAATTGGATTTTTTGCTCTGTCCTTAAAAATCTGGTCATCGACTCTGGTAAATTGAAAGTTGTTAGAAATTACCTGTTCTGTCATCTTACGGAGTTGTTTGTCATTTGGTATATCCACAAGCTGTATGGTTCCTCTCATAAGAGAACCAATGTAACTTCCTTCAGGTCCTTGATTAAAAGTTTCTCCTCCATTGGGACCGCTACCAAAACCTTTGGCATTAGCAATAATTAGTTTTTTCCCATCCTTACTTACTTCAACTTTTGAAGGGAACCATCCTGTTGGAATATGTCCAACGACTTTTAGATCTGAAACATTGATAACAGCAACTGCATTTATTCCAGATTCGGCAACATATAATCGTTTTTGGTCGGGGCTTAGTGCCAGTCCAAAGGGAATTACTCCCCTAAACTGCCTTATTCGATCATCGGGTTTAAGATAAATTGTGTTGACCACAGTATCCTGTTTGATAGAAATAACAGAGATATTATCATTGTTCCCATTACTGACAAAAACATACTTGTTGGTAGCAACCATTGAGTTAGGACTGGAGCCCCCTACAGCCGGGATACCTTCAACCAATGCCCCTGCCAGGTGTCCGGTTTTTATTTTGGCAGCTACCACCGGATTTGCGGGATCTTCAAGATTTACGGCAAATACTGAAAAGGCTTCGATTGCATTTAGATCACCAAGGCCGGGAATGTAAAGTGTATCATTTTCTATTCCCTCTATCATTTCTTCTGAGCCGTAGGCAAAAGCAGGATAATCAATTGGCTTAATCTGTGCTTCATTCCCTGATCCATCCTTGATCAGAGCATACTCAAACATTCCAACGTTCGCCACATATGCCTTTTTTTCATCCGGCGAAAGACAAATTCCAAATGGATATCGCCCTACAGGAATTGAATGTTTAAGAGTCCTGGTTTCTGTATCCACAATAACCATACGGAATCCTATCTGGTCAACAGCATAGAGTGTTTTTCCATCCCTGGTCAGCTTCAGGTCACCTATATATCCATGAGAATAATCAAGTTTATCTGAAATATAGGAACAATCTATAGCTCCTGTTTTTTCTCCGGTTTGTACATCAAAAAGGTAGATTTTATTTTCTTGTCCTCCTGCAACATAAATTATTTGATTGTCGGGAGAAATTGCCAGTCCCATAAACACCGAAGCCAATACACCTTTATCGGTAGATGGGCCCGGTGGGACCTGTTGTGCTTCGGGATGCTGTGATAAGATATTGCGTGCAATAGTAATGGATAAGGGGCTGGTTCCTGAATTTGCTGTTACTGCAGTATTCCCATCCGGACTTACAGTTAATCCGTATGGATGTGGTGCGGTTACAATACTTTTACCTGCCGGAGTAATAAATCTGCCATTGGGGATCACTGTTTGCCCTGTTACATCAATTTTAGTGAATTTATCTGCGGCCGGTGCAGATATTATCCAGAGTGCTTCATTTTTTGAACTGTTTTGTTGACTGCAACCCAGGAGTAGTAGAATGATCAGAGGGATAGCGGCGATTCTCAAAAGCAAATGTTTGAATAAGTGGATTTGTTTAGTACTGTATCTCATTTGGTTTATTGTTTTAATGAGGTGGATTAATCGCAAGATCAAAGACTGAATATACTTATTTGAAGGATATATTTTGTACAAATCATATTAATTTTTGAATTCATAAAAAAATTGTACTTTTGCACGCACAATTAATATGCGAAAATAGCTCAGTCCCGAATTTGTTCAAAGCTTTGCTTTGATTACAAATACGAGGATCCTCGAAAAACTGGTAAAATCAAAGATTTTTTGTTTTTCGGGATTGGTAGATCGGGGGATCGTTTTTTTAGGATAGGAATTATTTTATATTGTAATATGCGAAAATAGCTCAGTTGGTAGAGCACGACCTTGCCAAGGTCGGGGTCGCGGGTTCGAGTCCCGTTTTTCGCTCAAGATTTTTAAGCGGATTATATTCCGCTTTTTTTAACGACCGGGTGGCAGGACTGAGAATTAGTCCAGTGGACTAATTTAACGAAGGGCCGGGTTGCAGGGTGGTCAATTCCGCCACCCGAAAAAAATGGGATCTGGAAATTTTGTATTAAAAAACGTTTACCGTACTTATTATAAGTTGCCCGGGTGGCGGAATTGGTAGACGCGCTGGACTTAAAATCCAGTGGCCTTTGGGTCGTGCGGGTTCAAGTCCCGCCCCGGGTACAAAATCACAACAAAGCTCCTTGTAGGATAAAAACTACGGGGAGTTTTTTATTTCCAATATTCCATCACTCCAATCTTCCATTCTTCCAGTAGCTGCATTAACCGCCGTTCATGAGGTCCGGTTTAATAATCTACTTTCACCTGACCGTCAGGTCGGACCTTTTTTTCATTATTACCTGTTACCCGGGGCTTTGCCCCGGGCTTTGATCTGTCGCCCTTACAGGGCTTATCTTTGTCTTGTCCTGATATATGTCTACAGGTAAACAAATAAAATCAAGCCACAAAAGTGTGAACATTTTCTTATATTTTATGTCAAATGTCAGAAGGCAAATGGCAAAT